>JAJZCG010000094.1 GCA_021846225.1 Pseudomonadota bacterium
GTTCAGGTCCGCCTCCACCAGCAGCGCCTTCACGGGCAAGATGGCATTGCCGGACATGGAGAGCGTGCGCACGCCCATGGCGGCGAAAACCAGCGCATCCATCGGCCTGCCGGCCGCCTCGCCGCAGATGGAAAGAGGCACCCCAGCCTCGCCGCAAGCCGTGACCAGCCGTTCCAGCATTTCCAGCACGGGGGCGGAGAGCGTGTCGTAGCGCTCGGCCAGTTCGGGCGTTCCGCGGTCCGCCGCGAAGAGGAACTGCATGAGGTCGTTGGTGCCGACCGAGACGAAATCCGCCTCCGCCAGCAGGCCGGGGAGCTGGAACAACAGGGCGGGCACTTCCAGCATGGTTCCGGCTTCGAGTTTTTCCGGTACCGGGCGGATGCGCGCGGCCTCGGCTTCCAGCAGGTCCCGCGCGGCGCGGAATTCCTCCACCGTGGCGACCATGGGGAACATCACCGAGAGCGGGCGGCCCTGTGCGCCGAGCAGCAACGCGCGCAGCTGACGGCGCAAAATCGCCGGGCGGTCCAGCCCCACGCGCAAGGAGCGCCAGCCCATGGCCGGGTTTTCCTCGCCGCCGCTGGCCTCGCCGGGGAGCAATTTGTCAGCCCCCAGGTCCAGTGTGCGAAACAGCACGGGGCGCCCGCCCGCACGGTCCAACACCCGGCCGTATTCCGCCGCCTGGCCCGCGACGTCAGGGATGCCGCCCGCCGCCAATGCGGCGATTTCCGTGCGGTAAAGGCCGATGCCATCGGCCCCGGTGCGCTCCAGCTGGTCCAGCTCCAGCGCCAGGCCGACATTGAGCATCAGGCTCATCTGGGTGCCGTCGCGGGTGATGGCGGGCAGGTCCCGATAGGCGGAGAGCGCCGCCGCGCGGACCGAGCGGGCGGCAAGCGCGCGGTCATAAACCTGCAATACCTCTGGTTCGGGGCGCAAAATCAGCGTCGCCCCTTCGGCGTCCAGCAAGGCGTCATCGCCGCCTTGCGCGGCCTCCACGGCGCCGCGCTCCACGGCGAGGGCGGGCAGGCCCAGGGCGCGGGCCAGAATCGCTGCGTGCCCGGAGGCGCTGGCTTCCTCGATCGCCACCCCGGCGATGCCGCGCGCGTGCCAGTCCAGCAGGTCTGCCGGGCCAAGGCGGCGTACCAGCAGGAGCATGCCGTCAGCGCGCTCGGGCTTGGGCGCCATGCCGCCCAGGGCCACCATCAGGCGGCCGATCATGTCCTCGATGTCGGCCAGTTTTTCGCGCAGGTAAGGATCGGTGATGCGGCGCATGCGTTCGCGCAGGTTTTGCGCCACCTTGTCCACGGCGGTCTCCGCGGTCAGCCCATCGCCGATGGCCTGGCGCACCTGGGCCAGCCACCCGGCGGACTGCGTGACCATGCGGTAAGCGTCCAGCACATCGCGCGGGGCGCTGCCGCCGGGCAGGGTGGAGGTGATCAACCCGTCCAGGCTCTTGTTGGCCGTCTCCACCGCCTTTTCCAGCCGCGCCAGCTCGGCGGCGGGGTCGTCGGTGAGCAGCTTGGCGATGGGCGGGGAGGCGCCGTAAGGCAGGATTTTGCCGCGCGCGATGCCGGCTGAGAGCACATGCCCGGCGTAGCGGCGCGGCAGGCGGGCGGAGAAGCCTTCCTCGGATAGATCCGTCGCCCCCGCGCGCGCCAGGATTTCCGCCAGCAGCATGGCCACGGTGGCCACCACCTCGACCTCAACCGGGGCGAACACGCGGGCCTCGCGCGACATCATCGCGATGACGCCGAGAATCCGCCCCGCGCGTTTCACCGGCATGGCCAGCGTGGAGGCAAACGCCTCCTCGCCCAGCTCGGCACGGTAGACATAGCGCGGGTGGTTCTGCGCATCAGCCAGGTTCAGCGAGTCGCCGGAGGCCGCGACCATGCCGATAATGCCCTCGCCCAAGCGCAGGCGCGTATGGCCGACGGCGCTGACATTCAACCCATGGGTGGCGGCCAGCTCCAGCACTTCGCCAGGACGGGCGACATAGATGACGCAGGCATCAGCGGGGAGTTCCTGCGCCAGCAACTCTGCGATGTCCGGCAGGCTCGCGGTGCCGGGGGCCAGCGCCTCGCGCAGCCGGGCGAACAAATGCCGGGTGTCACCGAACTTGGGTTTTCTGCGCCGGGGCTGCCTGGGCGGAGTCTCGCTGATCATGCGGCTATCTTGCCATGCAAAAGCGGCAAAAATCAGCCCTGATCAGCAGATTAGAGAGGTTTTTTCTTCCCAGGATTGAAAAAAAATTCAATCCGGGGAAGAATTTTGCCACCTCAGGCCTTCGCCGCGCGCGCCGCCAGTGCTGCCAGCGCCTGCGCCCGCAGGTCCGAGAGGATTTCAGCCACCGGCTGAATTTCGGTGACCATGCCGACCGACTGCCCAGCCATGACCGAGCCGTTCTCGATATCGCCGTCGATCACCGCGCGCCGCAGCGCCCCGGCCCAGAAATGCTCGATTTCCAGCTGGGCGGCGTTTTTATCCAGCTCGCCGTCCTGGAATTTTTTAAGCACTTCGGCCTGATGGCGCATGAAACGCTTGGTGCCTTCGTTCACCAGGCCGCGCACCGGGATCACGGGGAAGCGCTCGTCGATCTGCACGGAGGGCAGCGCGTCGCGCGCATTGGCTTTCAGGAAGGCCTGCTTGAAGCTGGGGTGCGCGATGCTCTCAACCGAGGCGGCAAAGCGCGTGCCGAGCTGCGCCCCGGCGGCGCCCATTTCCAGATACCCCAAAATCGCCTCGCCGCGCGCCAGCCCGCCCGCGACGAACACCGGCACCTCACGGATATGCGGCAGAATTTCCTGCGCCAGTACGGTGAGCGAGACCGGGCCGATATGCCCGCCCGCCTCTGAACCTTCGATCACCAGCGCGTCCACGCCCGATTTCACGAAGCGCCTGGCCAGCACCAGCGCGGGAGCGAAGGCGACGACCTTGGCGCCGCCCTCCTTGGCCGCGCGGATGGCGGGGCCGGGCGGGATGCCGCCTGCGAAGACGATATGCGTGACCTTCGCGCGCAGGCAGATCTGCACCAGCTCGTCGAGCTGCGGGTGCATGGTGATCAGGTTCACGCCGAAGGGTTTGTCCGTCATCGCCTGGGTGGCGGCGATCTCGGCCTCCAGCAGGGCCGGCGGCATCGCGCCGCAGGCGATGACGCCAAACCCGCCCGCGTTGGAGATGGCCGCGACCAGGTGGCGTTCGGAGATCCAGCTCATGGCGCCGGCCATGATGGCGTGTTCCGTGCCGAGGAAGGCGGCGCCGCGGGCCTGCAGGGCGGCGTATTCGCCCGCCGCGTCATGCGTGCAATTATGCATCGAGTTCATACGCCGTGTGCAGCGCGCGCACCGCCAGTTCGGTATATTCGGCGGCCACCAGCACGCTTACCTTGATCTCGCTGGTGGAGATCACCAGGATATTGATGCCGCGCGCGGCCAGGGTGCGGAACATGGTGCCCGCAACACCCGCGTGGCTGCGCATCCCCACGCCGACCACGGAGATTTTGGCAACATTCGGGTCGGTGGAGATTTCAGCGTAGCCGATTTCCTGGCGGGCCTGCTCAAGCACCGCAATGGTGCGCGGCAGGTCGGTCTTGCCGACCGTGAAGGTCATATCCGTCGTGCCGTCGGCGGAGACGTTCTGCACGATCATGTCCACGTTGATATGCGCCTCAGCCAGGGGCACGAAAATGGCGGCGGCGACGCCGGGGCGGTCTGGCACCCGGCGCACTGTTACCTTGGCTTCATCGCGCGAATAGGCGATGCCTGCGACAATTTCCTGTTCCACAACTTCATCCTCATCAACAACCATGGTGCCGGGCGCATCGGTAAAGCTGGAGAGCACCTGCACCCGCACATGCTCCTTCATCGCCAGTTCCACTGAGCGCGTCTGCAGCACTTTCGCGCCCACGGAGGCCAGTTCCAGCATTTCCTCGTAGGTAATCTTGGTCAGCTTGCGCGCGCCGGGAACGATTCGCGGGTCGGTGGTGTAGACCCCGTCGACATCGGTATAAATATCGCAGCGGTCCGCCTTCAGCGCCGCCGCCAGGGCGACCGCCGAGGTATCGGAGCCGCCGCGGCCCAAGGTTGTCACCCGGTTGTCCGGGCCGATGCCCTGGAACCCGGCGACCACGGGGATCTGCCCCTGTTTCATGCGTTCGACCAGCTCATCGGCCTCAATCGAGCTGATCCGCGCCTTGCCGTGCTGGCCATCGGTTTCCACCGCGATCTGCCAGCCCATCCAGCTGCGCGCATCCAGGCCCAGGTTTTGCAGGGCAATCGCGGTGAGCCCCGCGGTCACCTGCTCGCCGGTGGCAACCACGGTGTCATACTCGCGTGCATCGAACAGCGGGGAGAGCTTCTGGCACCAGTCGACCAGCTGGTTCGTGGCGCCCGACATGGCGGAAACCACCACGGCCACCTCGTTGCCCTTGTCAGCCTCCGCCTTCACCCGCTGGGCGACATTGCGGATACGGTCCAGGTCGGCGACGGAGGTGCCGCCGAATTTCATCACGATACGCGCCATACATATGTCCCTTGTGGAAAACCGGCCGGGGCGTCACATACCGGTCACAGGAGAATTCGGCAATGCAGGGCAGTTCGGTCAGACCAGAAGAAATCGCTCTTTTCGATGATTTGGCGGCGCGCTGGTGGGATCCGGCCGGGCCGATGCGGCCTTTGCACATGATGAACCCGCCGCGCGCGGCCTGGGTGCTGGAGCGGGTGGCGCGCCATTTTCCCGGCCCGGTGCGGATTCTCGATGTTGGCTGCGGGGCTGGTCTGCTCAGCGAGTCCCTCGCCAGGGCGGGGCATGAGGTGCTGGGGCTGGACGCCGGGGCCGAGGTGATCGCCGCGGCACAGGCGCATGCGCAAGGGCAGGGGCTGACGCTGAGTTACCGCAACGCCACCGCAGAGGCGCTGGTGGCCGAGGGATGCAAATTCCCGGTCATCACCGCCTTGGAGGTGCTTGAGCATGTGGACGGGCCGGGTGAGTTCATCGCTACGCTGGCGGCGCTGCTGGAGCCGGGCGGGTTGTTGTTCGTCTCGACCATGGACCGCAGCCGGAAATCCTTCCTGGTGGCCAAGCTGGGGGCGGAATATCTGCTGCGCCTGCTCCCCGCCGGCACCCACAACTGGCGCCAGTTCGTCACCCCGGCGGAGCTGGGCGGGCACTGCCGCGCCGCGGGCTTGCGTCTATGCAGCACGGCGGGGATTTCCTTCGCGCCGCTGGCCGGGGGGTTCCGCATTTCGCGCGATACCTCGGTGAATTACATCGCCATGGCGCAGGCGGGTTGAGGACGCGGCGCTAGCGCGATAAGTTTTGGTTGACGCAAGAGCGCCCCCAGAACGCGCTTTAAATCTTTGATAAGAGGCTGATTCACGCTTTCGGTTGCCACGCTGGCGCGCGTCAACCTCAAACGATCAGACTCTAGCGAAACTTGATGCCGCGCAGGCTGGCCCGCTTGCGCCATTGCTGCAAAAAATCCATCAGCTGCCGCCAGGGGCGGGTGATTTCCCAGGCAAGCTTTTGCGGCAGGGTACGCTTCGCGGCAAGGTCCTTGCTGGTCTGAATTGAACTTTGGAATTCGCCCTCGGGCTGGCCGTGCGTGGCCTTTTGCAATTGCATGCACAAGGCCGGGTCCAGTTGCAAAACGCTCAACCCCTCCACGATGGCGGGAACATCGAACAGCAGATGGTCCACCGGGCGCGCCGGCCGGGCCGCATGGGCCAGCATTTTTTGCGCCCCCTGGCGGCTCAGCACATATCCCGCGGCGCCGAGATGGGTTGAATACAAGCGCCCCAGCCCGCGCCCCCGGCACGGCTGAAGCTGCCGGGAGATCATCGCCTTCTTTGCAAAGGTCTCGATTTTTACAACATCGCAGCCCTCCGGGACCCAGCCCGCATCCGCCATGAAAACGGAAAAATCCGGACTCAGGAGCACGTCATCCTCCAGGATACAGGCGTGCGAGGCGCCGCTCTCGAGGAGTTTTTGCCAGGCAGCCGCATGGCTGGCGGCACAGGCGCGCTCAAAGCGGGTCATATCCTCAAAACGCAGGGGGAGTTTATGGCGATGCTCAGGCCCGCCGGTGCATGCGGCCTCCACGGCGGCAATCCGCTCAAAGTCCACATCGCCCAGCACATCATGCATCCGCGCCAGGCGTTGTGTGTGCCGGTCCAGGTTGATGACGTAAACGCGCAATGCTTTCCCCTCTTCAGCCCGGCGCTGACGCGAAAAGCGCGGCGATTCTGGCCGGGTCAACGTTCTCGATCAGCGGCGGCTGCCATTTGGGGGCTTTGTCCTTGTCCACCAGCAGCGCGCGCACCCCCTCGATGAATTCCGGGCTCATCGCGACCTGGCATACCAGATGATACTCCGCCGCGAGGCAGCCGGGGAGGTCGCGCGCCGCGCCGCGCCGGATGATCTCGAAGCTCCAATGGATGGAGCTTGGCGAATGCGCGCGCAGCTGCGCCAGTGCCGTCTGGGCGAAGGCGCCGCCATCGGCCTCCAGCACCGCCACGATCGCGCTGACACTGTCCTGGCCGAAGGCCCGGTCTATCAATTCCCGTTCGGCGGCCAGGGTGAAGGGCGGCAGGGGGGCGGTATATTCGGCCACCGCCGCCGCGCCGTCGCGCACGATGGCGGCGCACATTTCGGGGATGCGCCCGCTTGGCACAAAATGCGTGGCAAAACCGGCGTGCACCGCATCGGCGCCGTGCACCCGCGCGCCGGTGAGGCCGAGATACATGCCAAGCGCCCCCGGCATGCGCGGCAATGCATAGCTGGCGCCAACATCGGGGAACAGCGCGATCCCGGTCTCGGGCATGGCGAGCAGCGCGTTCTCGGTGGCGATGCGGTGGCTGCCGTGCACCGAAATGCCGACCCCGCCGCCCATGCACAGCCCGTTGATGATCGCGATATAGGGCTTGCGCAGATCGGCGATGGCCTGGTTCATCGCGTATTGCTGCCCGAAGAAGCTCTCCGCGATGCTGGCATCACCCGCGATCGCGCCGGCGTGGAGCATCCGCACATCGCCGCCCGAGCAGAACCAGCGCTCCAGCGTATCCACCAGGATGACATGCACGGCCGGATCGGCGCCGAAATCCTCCAGCGCGGCGCGGATCGTCTTCACCATGTCTAAATTGAGTGCGTTGAACGCCTTTGGTCTGTTCAACCGGATGCGTCCTGCTCTACCCTCACGCCAGACCTGAACCTCACGATCCATTCTTCGATCTCCCAAAAGCGGTTTTGCGGAGCAGTACAGAATGTTTCGTCCAAGACAAGGGGATGCGATGGCGGAGTTTTTCTCTGACGAACGCAAAAGCCCGGAGGCTTCCCTCTGGGCGGTGGTGGCGATGAGCGGGCGGGTGATCCGCATCGCCGAGGTTTACGCCAGCCGCAGCGCCGCCCTGGCGGACAAAACTTGGCGCGAGGCGCAGGTGCGCGCCTATGCCGGATTTCTGGAGTCATCGGCCCAGCCCACGCCGGTTTATGCCATCAAACCCATCCGCCGCACCGATTTACCCCGCCGCTGGAAGCCGCTTCCCGCGCTGGGGTTCCTGAATGGAAGGCTGTAGAATGAACGAGTTCCGCGTTGAACGTGATAGTCTGGGCGAGGTTCATGTTCCCGCCGCCCGGCTCTGGGGCGCGCAAACCCAGCGCAGCATCGAGAATTTCCCCATCGGGCGGCGCGATTATATCTGGGGCAGGGAGGTCATCCGCGGTTTTGGCATCCTCAAAAAGGCATGCGCGCTGGCCAACCAGGCTTTGGGGCAGCTCGCGGAGGAAAAGGCCGGGCTCATCGTGCGGGCGGCGCAAGAGGTGATCGCCGGGCAATGGGACGCGCAATTCCCCCTGGTGGTGTTCCAGACCGGCTCGGGCACGCAGAGCAACATGAACGCCAACGAGGTGATCGCCAACCGCGCCATCCAGCTCGCAGGCGGGGTTCTGGGCAGCAAAAAGCCGATCGACCCCAACGATGACGTCAATCATTCGCAATCCTCCAACGATACCTTCCCCACGGTGATGCACATTGCCGCCGTCGAGGTGATCGAGAACGCGCTGCTGCCCGCCGTGGCTGATTTGCTGGCGGTATTCGAGGCGAAAAATCTGGCCTTCGCCGGTGTGGTGATGACCGGGCGCACCCATTTGCAGGATGCCACGCCGGTGACGCTGGGGCAGGTCATCTCCGGCTGGGCGGCGCAGCTGGATGCGGCGATGGCCGGTATCCGCGCCACGCTGCCGGGGCTCTATGAGCTCGCCATCGGCGGCACCGCAGTTGGCACCGGCCTGAACGCGCATCCGAATTTCGGTGCGGTGGCGGCGGAATTCATCGCGCTGGAGACCGGAAAACACTTCCGCACCGCGCACAACAAATTCGCGGCCCTCTCGGCGCATGATGCCGTGGTGGCCGCCTCCGGGAGCCTGCGCGTGCTGGCCGGCGCGGCGATGAAAATTGCCAACGATGTCCGCTGGTATGCCTGCGGCCCGCGCGCAGGCATCGGCGAGTTGCTGATCCCCGAGAATGAGCCCGGCTCCTCCATCATGCCCGGCAAGATCAACCCCACCCAGTGCGAGGCGCTGACAATGGTGGCCGTGCAGGTGTTCGGCAACGACCATGCCGTGGCCTTCGCGGGCAGCCAGGGCAATTTCCAGCTCAACGTGTTCAAGCCGGTGATGCTGCATAATTTGCTCGATTCGGCGCGCCTGTTGGCCGAGGCGCTGGGAGCCTTCAACACGCATTGCGCGGCGGGCATCGAGCCAGCCTACGGCAAAATCGCCGAAAACCTGTCGAAGAACCTCATGCTCGTCACCGCCCTCAACCCGCATACCGGCTACGCGGCGGCGGCCAAGGTGGCGCTCAAGGCGCATCATGAGGGGCTCTCGCTGCGCGCGGCGGCCCTCGCCCTGGGGGTCACCACGGGG
>JAJZCG010000095.1 GCA_021846225.1 Pseudomonadota bacterium
AAACCAGCGATTTTGCACAGCGCCCCGGCATGGTCATGCAACAGATCCTGCGAGCGCAGAAACAACAGCTGTTCGCGCGGGAAATAGCGCAGCGCGCGCCGCACCTGCCCGGTGTAGAAGCCGCGTTCAAGATAGGTGTAGATCCGCTGCGCGCGCGCCAGCGGCGGCAGCTCCGCCAGCCGGGCGCGCCCGGCCCGAATCGCCTCGGAAAACGGCAAGGTCTCAAAACCGCGGGCATATTCCATGCACCAGTGCGACCAGGCGCGCTCGAAGGGGTCCCGGAACAGATAAATCAGCCGGGCCTGCGGGTTATAGGCGTGGATGCGCGCGATGGCGGGCGGCCAGAAGCCGTAGATCGGCGTGATGTCAAAGCGCGGCCGCGCGCGGGAACCGGCGGGGAAGAGAGCCTCCAGCGCCGCATAATCGGGGGCGGACCAGTCCCGGGATTCATCGTCGAAAAAATGCAGCTCCTTTTGCACCGGGGCGCAGAGCTCCGGGTGCTCGCGCAGATAGGCAAACAGGCTGGTGGTGCCGCCCTTTTGCACGCCGCAGCCGAAGATGGAGACCTTGGCCGGCAAAAATCAGCCGTCGCGGTTGGCGGCCGGTGCCCAGAGGACATCCCCGGCGCCCTGGCCGTTCTCCACGCGCGAGAGCACGAACAAGAAGTCCGACAAGCGGTTGAGATAGACCAGGACCAGCCGGTTCACGGCCTCGTGCGGGGCGGAAAGCAGATGCACCGTGGCGCGCTCGGCGCGGCGGACCACGGTGCGGGCCTGATGCAAAAACGCCGCCGCGGGCGTGCCGCCGGGCAGGATGAAGGAGTTGAGCGGCGCCAGATCGGCGTTCAGCCGGTCGATCTGGGCTTCCAGCCAGTCCACCTGCGGCTGGGTGATGCGCAGGGGCGCGTATTTGGGAGCCTCCTCGATCGGCACGCAGAGATCGGCGCCGAGGTCGAACAAATCGTTCTGGATGCGCGCGAGCAGCGCATCGCTCGCCGGGGTGGCGTGCAGGCGGGCCAGGCCGAGCACGGCGTTGGCTTCGTCCACCTCGCCGTAAGCGGTGACCCGCGCCGAGGATTTGGCGACGCGGGTGCCATCGCCAAGCGAGGTTTCCCCGGTGTCGCCGCCGCGGGTGTAGATTTTATCGAGTTTGACCATGGCGCCATTCAGCCACGGCCGCGCGCATCACGCAACCGGGCTGCCGCGACGCGGGGCGGCCTCGGCGTGGCGCGCCGGGCGGTAGCAGGGTTGCGGGTTGGCCGCGCTCAGCCGGTCCCAGTTACGCAGGATGAGGTCTATCTTGCGAAACACCACGGCGAGGTCCGCGAATTCGCGCTGCAGCCGCGCCGAGCGGGCCAGGCCACGGTGCGAGGGCTCGCCCGAAAGCAACCGCGCCCCGGCGGAAACCCGCAGCGCGCCTTGCGGCTCCGCGCAACCGGGCTGGGGCAGCGGCACCGGCTGGCCGGTATGGCAGATGCGCGCGGCGATCTGCTGTTCGGCCGGGAAAAGAGCCGAGAGGTCGGTGTTCAGCCAGAGATATACGTTGCGGGCCTCGGCCGGGGTGAGGCAGCGGCCCGGCGCGTGCGGGGCGCGCAGGGAGAAGGTGAAAATACTGGGCAGATGCTCCCAGGGTTCGGCCTGCGGGCCGCGGTGGATTTCTGGCGTATCGAGCAGGCTGAGCGCGGGCTGGGCGGCCACCGCCGCGCGGACGATCTGGCCAAAGCCCTCCAGAATGGCGGCGCGCCGGGCCGGGGCCACGCGCAGCAGCGCCTGCATCTCGGCCAGGGCCGCGTGCCAGCGCAGGGCCAGGCCATAATTGCCGACCGGGGGCAAATTGGCGGCGGCGGGAGCGCGGGGGGGGAAGTCGTCACGGCCGAAATAGGCATCCAGCCCGGCGGGAAGGCGCGCGCTGGCCAGCCGGGCGGCGATGGCCGCCGGCAGCAAGGCGGCGCCGGCGAAGGGCGGGCCGGTGAAGAATTTGGAGCCGGTGATGAGCACCACCGCGCCCAGCGCCAGATAGGCGCGCACCGAGGCGGGCGAGAGCCGGGCCTGGCAGGCGTCCACCACGATGTCGAACGCATCGCCATGCAATGCGCGCATCCGCGCCAGAAACGCCGGGCGCGGGGCGAGCAGCCCGGTTTTGGAGAGGTCCAGCACATGCAGGATCACCCGCTGCCCAAGCGCCATGGCGTTTGCCATCACCGCGGCGGTCTCGGCCTCCACCGCCTCGGCGGCGCGCAATGTGCCGTCCGCTTCGCGCAGGGGGATGTTGGCCAGCGCCGTATCCGCCCGGAACCCGGCGACGGGGGCCTGGAAGGTGACATCGTGACCCAGGGCGGTATCCACCGCGAAATGCAGGCCGCGCGCGGCCATCGGCACGCCGCGCCCGGTTTCCTCAGGGGCGATGAGGATGTTGAGAATCGGCTGCGCCGCGCCCGCCAAATGGGTCAGCGCCAGGGCCAGCAACTCGGTGTCGGTGCCTGAGGCGGCGAGGATGATCTGCTCGCCCGGGTGCAGGCCGAAGACTTTGGCGATGCCGCGGCGCACCGCGCCCAGTGATTGGCGCACCGCGGTGCGGCTGGTGGTGCCGCGCAACAGCGCCAGCGTGGCGCGCAGGCGGGCGCGATCAGCCGCGGTGTAGCCGCGCTCGGAGGAGGAGGAGGCGGTGGAGGAAGCGAAGGTGATCGCCCAGGGGCGCGGGCGGTGGCTGCACCCGTAGCCGTTGAGGGCGCTACGCGGGTCACGCGCCAGGCGAATGTCGCCGCCGGTCTCCATCAGCCCCTCGGCGGTGCCCAGCAACGGCCAGATGCCGCGGATGAGGGCGATCTGCGCCGCGGTGGCGGGGAAATGCGCGGCCAGAACCTCGGCGCCGGGCGCCACATCGGCCGCCATGGGCTGCACCCAGGCGGGCAGCGCGGCGCGTTCAGCCGGGGCCAGCGCCTCGGCCTCGGCCATGATGAACTGAGCGGCGGCGCGGGCGGCGGCAAGCGAGGCCAAGGCCGGGGCAATGCCGCGCGCGGTGAACCAGGCGCTCTCCAGCGCATGGCGCAGATACAGCCCCGCGAGGGCTTGATGCGCGCAGGGCTGGGACGGCAGTGAGGCGCTAATTCCCTTAAAAACGGTAAATTCCGGTTGCTGGCGGATCACCCCTGCAAGAAGATCACGCTCAATTTCCAAAAACGCCGCAGCTTGCATTTTCTCACCCGCTCCTGAACAGAGAGAGATTTAGCGTAAAGGCGGCAAAAAAGCCAATTTCATCCTCCAACCCCCGTTTTAAGACCGGAATCAAGGGATAACCCCTCCACGCGACGGGCTGGAATGCCCAAAAGAACGATTAACATTTGGCCCCTTCCCGTCTAAGTCACGGCCAACGATTTCTCTAGGAGCAGTATATTGGCGACGATGTATACCGAGACGGTGCTGACCGTCCGGCACTGGACTGACACGCTCTTCAGCTTCACCGCGACGCGCGATCCGGGCTTTCGCTTCATCAGCGGGCAGTTCACCATGATCGGCCTGAAGGTAAATGGCCGCCCGCTGCTGCGCGCCTACTCGATGTGCAATGCCAACCATGAGGAACAGCTTGAGTTTTTCTCCATCAAGGTGCCGGATGGGCCGCTGACCTCGCATTTGCAGAAGCTGGCCGTGGGCGATGAGGTTCTGGTGGGCGGCAAGCCGACCGGCACGCTGATCCAGGATAACCTGCGCCCCGGCAAGACGCTGTATCTGCTGGGCACCGGCACCGGGCTGGCGCCGTTCGTCAGCATCATCAAAGACCCCGACACCTACGAGCGCTACGAGCATGTGGTGCTGGTGCACGGCTGCCGGACCATCCCCGAACTCGCCTACGGCGAGATGATCGTCAACAACCTGCGCGAACACGAGTTCTTCGGCGAGCTGGTGGCGGGCAAGCTGCTGTATTACCCGACCGTGACGCGCGAGCCGTTCCGCAACATGGGGCGGATTACCACGCTGCTGGAGACCGGCAAGCTGGAGGCCGGGCTTGGCCTGCCGCGCCTGAACAAAGAGACCGACCGCGTGATGCTCTGCGGCAGCCCGCATATGCTGAACGATCTGAACCAGTTCCTGCTGGCGCAGGGCTTTCATGAGGGTAGCCACCACGGCGCGGGTGAGTTCGTCATCGAGAAGGCGTTCGTCGAGAAATAGCGCGCCTGGAAATAGCGCGCCGGGAAATAGCGCCGGGGGGTCTGGCTATCGCAGGCCAAGCCCGCGCGCTACACTGGCCCCGGTATTTACCGCGGTTGCGCGCAAAAGGGGCCGGTGATGCGGGTTTTGCTGGTTGAGGACGACCAGATGATCGGCGCCGCGCTCTCTCAGGCCCTGCGGGACGCGGCCTACGCGGTTGACTGGGTGCGCGAGGGCGGCGGCGCCCTGGAGAGCGCGCGAAGCCAGGAATACGGCGTGGTGCTGCTGGACCTGGGTTTGCCCGGCAAGGATGGAATGCAGGTGCTGCGCGCCCTCCGCGCGCGGCAAAACCCGGTTCCTATCCTCATCGTCACCGCCAGGGACGCGGTGGAGGAGCGCATCAGCGGCCTCGATGGCGGGGCTGATGACTATATCGTGAAACCGTTCGAGATGGCTGAGCTGCTGGCGCGCATGCGGGCGGTGATCCGGCGCAAGGGCGGCGCGGGCGGGCCATTGCTCTCCAACGGCAGCCTGGCGCTGAACCCCGCGACACGCGAAATAACCCGCGAGGGTGTGACCACCCGGCTCTCCGCCCGTGAATTCGCGCTCATGGAAGCCTTGTTGATCCGCCCCGGCGCCATCCTCTCGCGCGGTGAACTTGAAGACCGGCTGTATGGCTGGGGCGAAGAGGTGGAAAGCAATGCGGTGGAATTCCTGATCCATGCGCTGCGCAAAAAACTGGGCCGCGAGGCGATCAAGAACATAAGAGGCGTGGGGTGGATGGTTTCCCGGGAGACATGAGACAATCGCTGCAGTTCCGGCTTTCAGCCTCGCTCTCGCTGCTGGTCGTGGCGATGGCGCTCATCTCGGGCGCGGTTTCCTTCGTGCTGGCGTTCCAGGACGCCATCGAACTACAGGATAATCAGCTGCGCGAGGTCGCGGCTTTGATCTTCCGGCAAAACCTGCCGCTGGCGCTTGGCGTCTCGAACCATGGGGTGGCGGATATAGACCCGGAGGCGCGGGTCATCGTGCAGCTTCTGCGGCAGCCCGGCGCGCCGGGGGCAACGCAGCTGCCCGCCAGCCTCCCCGATGGAATGCAGACCGCCACGCAGGGCGGCGTTACCTGGCGGGTGTATGTGCGGACACTGGCCTCCGGAACACGCATCGCCGTTGCGCAGCAAACCGCCATGCGCGACGAAATCGCGATCAACAGCGCGATACGCGGCGTCATTCCGGTGCTGCTGCTGATCCCGCTGCTCGTGCTCACGCTGGCGGCGCTGGTGCGCAAAACCCTGAGGCCGCTTAAAAAGCTCGCGGCGGCGCTGGATGGGCGGGGCGAAGATGATCTGCAGCCGCTTCCCGATACGCCGATGCCATCGGAGATCCGCCCGTTTGCCGTGGCGATCAACCGCCTGCTGAACCGCGTCGCGCAATCGGTTGCCGTGCAACGCCGTTTCGTGGCGGATGCCGCGCACGAGCTGCGCTCGCCGCTCACGGCCCTCTCGTTGCAGGCCGAGCAGCTGGAGGCAACCAGCCTGCCGCCGCTGGCCAGGGAACGGCTGGCGGCGCTGCGCGGGGGAATCAAGCGGGGGCGCAACCTGCTGGAACAACTGCTCGCCCTTGCGCGCGCGCAGGAAGTGCCGATGGCGGCGGCCGGGCCCGTGGCGTTGCTGCCGGTTCTGCGCGAGATACTGGAGGAGCTGATGCCTCTGGCCGAAGCGAAAGCGCTGGACCTTGGGGTGAGCGGCGCGCCGGGCAGCCGCGTGCGCGCGGCCCCCGCGGAGCTGAAGACAATGTTCAAGAATCTGGTGGAAAATGCGATCCAGCATTCACCCGTGAACGGCCGGATCGACATACTGGTGCGCCAGGACCAGGGCGCGACAGTGGTGCGCGTTGATGATGAGGGACCGGGGATCGCGCCGGAGTATCATGAGCGCGTGTTCGATCCGTTCTACCGCCTGCCCGGCAACCGCGCGCCGGGCGCTGGCCTGGGGCTCTCGATTGTTAAAACAATCGCCGTGCGGAGCGGCGCGCGGATTACGCTGGGGTATGCCAGCCCGCAAAAGCCCGCCGGGTTGCGGGTGGAGGTGGTGTTTCCCGCATGAGCGTGCGATCGTTTAAGGTTCGCCCAGCTAAGCGAGCCGAAAGCGAACCGGCGCGGGCGCGCAGGCGGATGAGATTACACCGCGCGCTTTCTGAACAGCCACCCGGCGGCGGCCAGGCTGACCAATGCCAGCGCCGCCATCGGCAGGTATTGCGGCAGCAGGGCGGCGAAACCCGGGTGTTCCAGAAAGCTGCGGCGGATGATGACCAGCGCGTAGCGCATCGGGTTGATCCAGGTGAGGTCTTGAACAATCGCCGGCATGTTGGCGATCGGCGTGGCGAAGCCGGAGAGGATGATCGAGGGAACCATGAACAGAAACGCGCCGAGCAGGGCCTGCTGCTGAGTCGCGGCCAGTGAGGAGATCATCAGCCCGATGCCGGTATTGGCCAGCACGAACAGCAGCAACCCCAAATAAAGCGGCGCCAGCCCGCCATGCAGCGGAACCCGGAACCAGAACACCGTGGCGAGGACGATGACGCTGCCTTCGGCCAGCCCGATGAGCACGCCAGGGATGGATTTGCCGAGCAGAATATCGAGCGGGCGCATCGGCGTGACCAATATCTGATCGAACGTGCCCGCCTCGCGCTCACGCGCCACGGAAAGCCCCACCACCAGCAGGGTGACGACCTGGGTAAGCAGCGCCACGATGCCCGGAATGATGAACCAGTGGGAATCCAGATTGGGATTGAACAGGGCGCGCGGGTCCAGCACGGCGGGCGGCGGCGCCAGGCCATGCGTGGCGGCCCAGTGCTGGCTGTAATCAGCGATGACCGTATTGGCGTAGCCGAGAATGAGCAGCGCGGTGTTGGAGTTGCGGCCATCGACAATCACCTGCACCGGCGCGGCTTTTCCGGTCAGCAGGTCGCGGCTGAAGCGCGGGTCGATGACCAGCACCATCTCAACCCGGCGTGAATTGATCAGGGGCTTTATCTCATGGCCGCTCGTGAGCGCGGCGATTTCGGTAAATGCCCGCGAGCCGGTGAAATGCGCCACCAAATCCTGAGCGGCGGCGCTGCGGTCCTGGTCATACACCGCGAAGGGGACATGGTTGAGATCGAAGCTCGCGGCGTATCCGAATACGATCAGCTGGATCAACGGCGGGCCGATGAGCACCATGCGGCTTTTCGCATCACGCAAAATGGCAAGAAATTCCTTGATGATGAGGGCGAGGACGCGGCGCGGCATCGTTCAGTCCAACCGTTTGCGCGCGGCCAGCCGTGCCGCACCGAGAAAAAACAAAGCCATGCCCAGCAAGGCCAGGAGATTGGGCCAGATGACCGGCCAGACCGTGCCTGCGAGAAACAGGCTTTGCAGGATGGCGACGAAATACCGCGCGGCGACGATATGGGTGATCAACCGGATTGGTGCCGGCATGCTGCCGATGTCAAAAATAAAGCCGGAGAGGATGAAGGCCGGCAGAAAGGTTGTGATGATCGCGATCTGCCCTGCGACAAACTGATTTTTGGCAATGGTTGAGATGAGCAGCCCCATGCCCAGCGAGGCGAGCATGAACAGGCTGGCGGCCAGGGTGAGCACAAGCAACGAGCCATAAAGCGGCACGCCGAAGAGAAACACCGCGATGGTCACCGATACCGCCATGCCGCCCATGCCGAGCAGGAAATAGGGCACCACCTTGGAGATCAGGATTTCGACCATGCTGACACGCGTGACCATGAGGGCCTCCATCGTGCCGCGCTCCCATTCGCGGGCAATCACCAAGGCGGTGAGCAGCGCGCCGGTGAGGGTCATGATCACGGCGATCAGCCCTGGCACCAGATAATTGCGGCTGCTCACCGCCTGGTTGAACCAGATGCGCGGCTCCACGTTGATTGGCACCCGGCTGGGGACACCGGCCAGGGCAGCCTGCGCGGTCAGCCAATCCGACCAGCTCTCCTGCACGTAGTTTTCAATGAGGCGGGCGTTATTGGCGTTGATGCCATCGACGATGACGCCGATATCCGGACTCTTGCCCGCGGCCAAGCGGCGTGCAAAATCACCGCGCAGCCAGATGAAGCCGTCAATCGTCTCGCCGGAGAGTGCCTTTTGCGCGGCGGCGGCGTTGGAAAAATCCCGCGGCGCGAAATAGGGCGAGTTGGAGAACTGCGCGGTGAAGCTGGCCGCGGCCGCGCTGGGCTGTTCCACCACGATGCCCAGCGCCACATGCCTGGCATCCAGCGAGACGCCGTAGCCAAAGAGCAACAGCAGCACGGCGGGAAGCAGAAACGCGATGGCAAGCGAGGATGGATCCCGCCAGATCTGCGCCCATTCCTTGCGGATGAGCCCGCGCAGCCGCATGCGCATGCCCGCTCTCATGGCGCGCTCGTCTGGGCGTTGGCGCGCGCGGTGCCGGCCATGATCAACGCGACGAAGGCGTCCTCCATCGTCGGCTCGGGGTGGGTCTCATCGCGGCAGGCGGTCTTGAGGGACTCGGAAGTACCCTCAGCCAGAATCCGCCCCTGGCCCATGATGACGAGGCGGTCGCAATATTCCGCCTCGTCCATGAAATGCGTGGTGACCAGCACCGTGA
>JAJZCG010000007.1 GCA_021846225.1 Pseudomonadota bacterium
ACCACGTCGAAATCGCGGATCATTCCCTCATTCTGGCCGAGAACACCCCGGCGGAAACCTTTGTTGACAACGTGGACCGCCTGAACTTCGACAACTGGGGCGAACATGAAGCCCTGGTTGGCGCCACCGCCATCGCCGAGATGGAATACCCGCGCGCCAAATCCGCCCGCCAGCTGCCACAAGCCATCCGCCAGCGCCTCGCCGGACGCGCCGCGGCAACACAGGCGCTAGCCAGCGCCGCCGCCTGATCACCCGCGCTGGCGCGGAAACCAGGGTGTTCAGCTACGCGCTGAACGCGCTAAAACTTTCGCGTCAGCTCATACAGCGCAACAGCCCCGGCGGCGGAGACATTCAGGCTCTCCATGCCGCCCGGCATGCCCAGCGCCGCCACCTCGTCGCAGGTCTCACGGGTCAGGCGGCGCATTCCCTCGCCCTCGCTGCCCAGCACCAGCGCCACCCGGCGCCCGCCGAAGGACTCCCCGTTCAGCTTGTTGGGTGAGGCGCCATCCAGCCCCACAACCCACACATCCGCCGATTTCAGCACGATGAGCGCGCGCGAGATGTTCACGATCCGCAGCAGCGGGATCATCTCCAGCGCGCCGGAGGCCACTTTCGCCAGCGCCCCGGTCTCCTCCGGCGCGTTGCGCTCCTGCGCGATCACCATGGCAGCGCCGAAGGCCTGCGCCGTGCGCATCAGCGCGCCGATGTTGCGCGGGTCGGAAATCTGGTCGAGCACCAAAATCGGGCCCGGGCGCTTGAGCGCGTCCAGCAGCGGCGGCGCCACCAGCTGGTCGGTGAGCAGCGCCACGCCCTGATGCACAATCCCGCTGCCCTGGCGCGCGCCCAGCAGCTGGTCCACCCGCTCGCGCGTGGTGATCTCAGGCTGAATCGGCCATGGCTGCGGCCGCTCAGCGGCCAGCGCGGCCTGCGCGTCCTCGGTGATCACCAGCCGGCGCAGCCGCCGCGCCGGGTTGGCCAGCGCCGCCGCCACCGCATGGGTGCCATACAGCCACACCGCGCCCGCGGGCACGGCCGGGCTGCGCGCCTGCCCCCGCCCGGAATTTTCGCGCATCGGCGGCCGGTCGGTCGGCCGTTCTGGCTTCGGCCCGCGCCCGCCGGGCAGGCTCAGCTTCGGCCCATCAAATTTTTTTGGCCCGCCCTGCGCCCGCTCGCCCGGGCGGCCATGCGGCTTTTCCCCGCCGCGGCTTTGAGTTTTTTCGCCGGGACGGCCGGATTTTGATCTTGGGGGGCGATTTTGTGTCATGCCTGCTTCACTATCCCCGCCGCATTACGTTGACAACCAAAGCGTGATCGGGGAAATGACAGCCCATACGGAAGGGTGCCCGAGTGGCTAAAGGGGGCGGACTGTAAATCCGCTGGCGTACGCCTACGTTGGTTCGAATCCAACCCCTTCCATATCCTGTGTTGATGTTTGTTTCAGTTTCGCGGGTGTAGCTCAACGGTAGAGTCCCAGCCTTCCAAGCTGGTTGTGCGGGTTCGATTCCCGTCACCCGCTCCATGACGGCCGGGCATTTGCACCCGGAGACTTGACACAAGGCGCGCCAGCGTGTGGAACGCCGGTTTCGTGCTGGTTAGGATAGGGGCGTAGCTCAATTGGCTAGAGCGCCGGTCTCCAAAACCGGAGGTTGAGAGTTCGAGACCCTCCGCCCCTGCCATCCACCCCAGCACATAACGGCTGTTTTCGGAGTTTGTCTCTTTGGCGTTCAACCTGGTTAAATTCTCGCGCGAAGTCCGTGCCGAAGCCACCAAGACCACTTGGCCCTCGCGCAAGGAAACCCTGCAGACCACGGGCATCGTGCTCGGCATGGTGGTGTTGACCGCGGTATTTTTTCTGACCGTTGATCAGATCATCGGCGCCGGCATGCGCGCCCTCTTCGGCGTCGGAAGTTAAGGAATTTTTTATGGCCAAGCGTTGGTACGTCCTCCATGTGTATTCGGGCTTCGAGAAGAAGATCGCCACCCAGATCAAGGAACAGGCCGAGCTGAAGGGCTTGTCCGATGCCATCGGCGATATCGTGGTGCCGGTCGAGGAAGTGACCGAGATCCGCCGCGCCCAGAAGGTGAACACCGAGCGCAAGTTCTTCCCCGGCTACGTCCTCATCAACATGGACATGTCCGATGACGCCTGGCATCTGGTCAAGGATGTTCCCAAGGTCACCGGCTTTTTGGGCAGCAAAACCCGCCCAAGCCCGATCCCGGATTCCGAGGCCGAACGCATCATGAAGCAGGCGCAGGAAGGCACCGAGAACCGCCGCCCCGCCGTTTTGTTTGAAATCGGCGAGCAGGTGCGCGTGGCCGACGGCCCCTTCACCAGCTTCAACGGCGTCGTCGAGGAAGTCGACGAGGACAAGGGCCGCGTCAAAGTCTCCGTCTCCATCTTCGGCCGTTCCACCCCCGTGGACCTGGAATACGGCCAAGTGGAGAAAGTCTGACTATCTTGTAATCGCCCGGGGCAGCCTTATGTGCGGGATCAAACTGCTTTAAGGGGTTCCCGTGTCTGACGTGACTGCATCGCCCCCCAAAAAGCGCTGGCCCCTGTTTGCCGGCGCTTTTCTTGTGTTTGCCGCCGGCCTCCTGTGGCTGGCCTATTATCTGCTGGCCGGACAGTACTTCATCAGCACTGACGATGCGTATATCGCCGCTGACTCCAGCCTCATCGCGCCGAAAATCAGCGGCTATGTCACCGCCATCGCCGTGCGCGACGGCCAGAAAGTCCAGCAGGGCGCGCTGCTCCTCACCATAGACCCGCGCGACTACGAGATCGCCCAGGCCGCCGCCCGCGCCGCGCTGGCCACCGCCCAGGCCAGGCTCGCCCTGCAACAGCAGGTCATCGCCGCCGCCAGAGCCACCGTGCAGGGTGACGCCGCCCGCCTCGCCTTCGCCCGGCAGAACCAGAAACGCTACGCCAGCCTCTCCTCCACCGGCGCCAGCACCCAGCAGGACCGCGAGCAGGCCAACACCGGCCTTGCCACCGCCCAGGCCAGCCTCGCCGCCGCCCAGGCCAACCTCACCGGCGCCACCATGCAGGTGAGCGTGCTCACCGCCCGCCTCACCCAGGCCGAGGCCGCCGCCACCCAGGCCGCGCTCGACCTCAGCCACACGAAAATTTTCAGCCCGTTCAGCGGCACCGTCGGCGACAAATCCGTCGCCATCGGCGACTACCTGCAACCCGGCACCCAGATCATGGCCATCGTGCCGCTCTCCCAGGTCTATGTCGTCGCCAACTACAAGGAAAACCAGATCACGCGGATCCAGCCCGGCCAGAAGGTTGATCTGAGCGTGGATGCCTTCCCCAACCTCAAGCTCACCGGCAGGGTGGACTCCATCTCCCCCGCTTCCGGCCAGGAATTCGCCCTCCTCCCGCCCGACAACGCGACCGGCAACTTCACCAAGATCGTCCAGCGCGTCCCGGTGAAAATCGTCCTCAACCTGACCCCGGACGTCCTCGGCAAGCTGCGCCCCGGCCTCTCGGTGGAACCCTCCATCGACACCCGCTCCCAGCCGTGACCAAAGCCGTGCCGCCGCCGCTGCCGCTGCGCACCAAAATCGCCATTGGCGGGGCGATGCTCGGCGCCTTCATGGCGGTTCTGAACATCCAGGTCATCAACACCTCGCTGCCTGAGATCCAGGGCGGCATCGGCGCCGGCCTGGAGGACGGCGGCTGGATCTCAACCTCCTATCTGATCGGCGAAATCATCGTCATCCCCCTCTCCGGCTGGCTGGTGGAGGTCTTCTCGATGCGCCGGTACTTCATCGGCAGCACGGCCCTGTTCCTGTTTTTCTCCGCCGCCTGCGGCCTCGCCGCCAATTTCCCCGAAATGGTGGTGCTGCGGCTGCTCCAGGGCTTCACCGGCGGGGCGCTCATTCCCCTGGCCTTCACCTGCCTCATCACCCTGCTGCCGGAACGCGCCCGCCCCACCGGTTTCGCCGCTTACGCCCTCACCGTAACCTTCGCCCCCGCCATCGGCCCCACCATCGGCGGCGCGATCACCGATCTCTACGGCTGGCGCTCGATCTTCTTCCTCAATCTGGTGCCCGGCGCGGTCATGCTCTCGGCCCTGCTCTGGGGGCTCAACCCGGCGCCCATGCAGCTTAAAAAATTCCGCCGGGGAGACTGGCTCGGCATCGCCACCATCGCCATCGGGCTCGGCTCGCTGCAAATCGTGCTGGAGGAGGGCAACAAGGACGACTGGTTCAGCTCCCCCCTCATTTTCCGCCTCTCAATCGTCGCGGCCATCGCGCTGAGCGCCTTTCTGTTTCAGGAGCTGCGGCCGGGCAACCGCGCGCCGCTGGTCAACCTGCGGCTCTTCACCCGCTGGAATTTCGCCCTCGGCTGCTTCACCTCGGTCATCCTGGGGTTTGTCCTCTACGCCGCGGTCTATCTCATCCCGATTTATCTGGCCGAAGCCCACGGCTACAGCGCGCGCCAGGCCGGCAACGTCATGGCCTGGATCGGCCTGCCCCAGCTCATCATTATTCCCTTCATGCCCTATCTGATGCGCCGTTTTGACCCGCGATACCTGCTCATGGGCGGGTTTGTGCTGTTTTCCATCAGTTGCTTCTGGAACATCAGCCTCGGCCCGCAGGACAGCGGCCCGCAGCTGCTCATCCCCAACCTCATCCGCGCCCTTGGCCAGGCGATGATCTTCCCCCCCATCACCCTCATCGTCACCGCAGGCATTCCCCTCGCGGATTCCGGCTCGGCCTCCTCGCTGTTCAACATGCTGCGCAATCTCGGCGGCGCCATCGGCATCGCCATGGTGCAAACCTTCATCACCAACCGCGAAAAATTCCATTCCGCGATCATGATGCCCCATATCAGCCTGCTCAACCCGGCCACGCGCCAGCGCCTGGCCCTGCTGCAGCATTATTTCGCCGCCCGCGGCATCTCCGGCCCGCAGGATGCCCGCCACGCCGCCATCATCGCCATCGGCCACACCGTTCAGGCGCAGGCCTTCTACCTCGCCTATGGCGACGCCTTCGCGCTGCTCGGCGCTTTCATGCTCACCGGCGTGCTGGTGATCGCCTTTCTTCAAAAACCCGCCGCACGGGCCGCGCCCGGCGGCCATTAGTACGCGATTCAAACAATTCGGACATGAGATGGAAGCGCGCGGCCGAGGCGCCCCGGTATGCGTTTGAATATGCGGCTTAATATCGCCGGAAGTTTCACGCTAACCGCATTTCCTGCCTTCCCGAGCATCACAAAATCGTTTAGCCTTCCCTAAAACCGGAGGAAAAACACATGGCGCGCATTGCATTGGTTACCGGCGGCACTCGTGGAATCGGGGCTGCCATCAGCATCGCACTTAAGCAGGCCGGGCGAACCGTCATCGCCAACTACGCCGGCAACACCGCGGCAGCCGAGGCTTTCACCGCTGAAACCGGGATCGAAACCATGCGTTTCGACGTTGCGGACTTTGACCAATGCCTCAACGCGGTTGACAGTATCGTTGCCAAACACGGCTCGCTGGATATCCTCGTCAACAACGCGGGCATCACGCGTGACACCGTCATCAGCAAAATGACCCGCGACATGTGGGACGCGGTGATCGACACCAACCTCGGCTCCTGCTTCAACCTTTGCAAAGCCGCGTTTGACGGCATGAAGGCCCGCAAGTTCGGCCGCATCGTCAACATCGGCTCCATCAACGGCCAGGCCGGGCAATACGGGCAGGTCAACTACGCCGCCGCCAAATCGGGCATCCATGGCTTCACCAAGGCGCTGGCGCAGGAAGGCGCGCGCTACTCCATCACCGCCAACGCCATCGCCCCCGGCTATGTTGATACCGACATGGTCCGCGCCGTCCCGCCCGACGTGCTGGAGAAAATCGTCGCCAAAATCCCCCGCGGCCGGCTCGGCAAAGCCGACGACATCGCCCGCGGCGTGGTCTTCGTCACCGCCGATGAGGCCGATTTCATCACCGGCTCCACCCTCTCCATCAACGGCGGCCAGCATATGTACTGAGCCGTCCAGCCAGTGGTCATGCCAGCACAAGCTGGCATGACGCGCTTGCCTAGAGCATCCGTATGGTCTCTGAATGCGCTAAAGTCTGATCGTTTGAGGTTGACGCGCGCCAGCGTGGCAACCGAAAGCGTGAATCAGCCTCTTATCAAAGAGTTAGAGCGCGCGTTCGGGGGGCGCTCTTGCGTCAACCCAAACCTATCGCGCTCTAACCCGCTTCCCCCGCATCCAGCTTCAAAACTTCCCCCGCCAGATACAGGCTCCCGCAGATCAGCACCCGCGTGGGTTCCGTAATCTGCGCCAGCGCGCCGCGCACATCCGGCCCCACCACGGCCCGCCCGCCCGAGGCCGCGATAATCGCCTCCACCGGCAACGCCAGATGCTGCCCCGGCTCCGCCACCGCGAAAATCTGAGCCGCATGCGGCATCAAAATCCGCATCACCTCGCCCACGTCCTTGGCCTGCTTCATGCCCAGAATCAGCGTCGCCGCCCCGCCCCAGGCCCGCAGCTGCGCCGCCAGCGCCTCCGCCCCGCCGGGGTTATGCGCGCCATCCAGCCAAAGCTCCGAGCCTGGCGGCAGCAAGGCCAGCAACGCGCCATGCAGAAGCTGCAACCGCGCCGGCCACGCCACCCCGCGCAGCCCGGCCGCCAGCACCTCCGGCGAAAACGCAAACCCCGCCGCGCGCAACGCCATCATCGCAATCGCCGCATTCTCCACCTGATGCACCCCAGGCAACCCCGGCGGCGGCAAATCCAGCCCCTCAAAGCGCAGCCCGCCCGGCACCGCCGCAACCTCCCAATCGCGCCCGCGCAGCAACAACGGGGCCGCGGCCGCGCGCGCTTCGGCCATGATTGCCGCCATCGCCTCCGGCGCCTGCGCGCCCACCACCACCGGCACGCCGGGTTTGATGATCCCGGCCTTCTCCGCCGCGATCACCCCCAGCGTGTCACCCAGAAAATCCTGATGATCCATGGAGATCGACGCAATGGCGCAAGCCGCCGGGCGCACCACATTGGTCGCGTCGAACCGGCCGCCCAGCCCGACCTCAACCACGCATAAATCCGCCGGCACCCGCGCGAACAGCAAAAACGCCGCCGCCGTGATCGCCTCGAACACGGTGATCTGGTTGCCCTCGTTCACCGCCTCTATCTCATCGAGCGCACCCGCCAGCGCCTCATCGCTCACCAGCTCGCCCGCCAGCCGGATACGCTCGTTGAATTTCACCAGATGCGGCGAAGTATAAACATGCACACGCAGCCCCGCCGCCTCGGCCATGGCGCGCACAAAGGCGCACACGCTGCCCTTGCCGTTGGTCCCCGCGACATGGATAACCGGCGGCAGCCGCAACTGCGGGTCGCCCAGCGCGCCCAGCAGGCGCACCAGCCGGTCCAGTTTCAGGTCAATGAGTTTCGGATAGAGCCGGTGCAACCTTTCCAGACTGGCGTCAAAACGCCCGCGCGCGGCGCTCACGCGGCGGCGGGGTGCTTGTTGGCGGTCATCAGCCCGATCAGCCGCGCCAGCGTCGCCGTCAACTCATCGCGCTTCACCACCATGTCGATGATCCCATGCGCCAGCAGATATTCGGCCCGCTGGAACCCCTCGGGCAGCTTTTCGCGCACGGTCTGCTCGATCACCCGCGCGCCGGCGAAGCCGATCAGCGTATTCGGCTCAGCAATCTGCACATCCCCCAGCATCGCGAAGGAGGCGGTCACGCCCCCCGTGGTCGGGTCGGTCAGCACCACGATAAAGGGCAGCCCGGCTTCTTTCACCATCTGCGAGGCGATCACCGATCGCGGCATCTGCATCAGGCTCACAGCCCCTTCCTGCATCCGCGCCCCGCCGGAAGCGGTGTAGACAATAAGCGGCGCCGCCTGCAAAACCGCCAGCCGCGCGGCCGCCACCAGCCCATCGCCCACCGCGCCGCCCATGGAGCCGCCCATGAACTCAAAAGACATCGCCGCCACAACGGTGCGCAGCCCGCCCACGGTGCCGTGCGCCACCAGCAGCGCATCGTCCTGCTTGGTGCTCTCGCGCGCGTCCTTCAGCCGGTCGGCATAGCGCTTCTGGTCACGGAATTTCAGCGGGTCCACCACCGCCTTCGGCAGGTCGATGCGGGTATAAACCCCGTCATCAAAGGTCCAGGCCAGGCGGTCCGCCGCGCTGGCGCGCATGTGGTGCCCGCAATGCGGACAAACCTTCAGCGCCGCCTCCAGCTCACGATGAAAAATCATCTGCTGGCATTTCGGGCATTGCTGCCACAAATTATCCGGCGCCTCCTTGCGGCCCAGGAGGGTACGGATTTTTGGTCGGACAAATTCTGTAAGCCAGCTCATGGAAAAGGATTTACCCGCTTTGTAAACCTAAGGAAAGACCAGCCGCGCCGCCGCCCAAGCCCCCGCCTCGGCCACCACCGCGTCAGCGTCCCCCGCCAGCGCCCGCGCCACCTCCAGCAACCCCGCATCCCCGCTGTTGCCCACCGCAATCGCCACGTTGCGCGCAAACCTGTTGCGCCCCACCCGCTTCACCGGGGAGCCTGCGAACATCGCCCTAAACCCGGCATCATCCAGCCCCGCCAGCGCCGCCAGCCGGGGCGCCACCAGCTCCTCCCGGTGCGCGAATTTCGCCTCCTGCCCGGCCTTGGCGAACTTGTTCCACGGGCAAGCGGCCAGGCAGTCATCGCAGCCGTAAATCCGGTTGCCCATTCCCGCGCGCAATTCCTCCGGGATCGGCCCGTCATGCTCGATCGTCAGGTAGGAGACACACCGGCGCGCATCGAGCTGGTAGGGTGCGGGGAACGCCGCCGTCGGGCAGGCGTCCAAACATGCCTGGCAGCTCCCGCACCTGTCCGCATGGGCCGCATCCGGCGCGATCTCGAGCGTGGTGAACACCTCGCCCAGAAACAGCCAGGAGCCATGCGTGCGTGACACCAGATTCGTATGTTTCCCCTGCCACCCCAGCCCCGCCAGCACCGCCAGCGGCTTCTCCATCACGGGCGCGGTGTCCACAAACACCTTCACCCCCGCCCCGCGCGCCGCGATGAACTGCGCCAGGTGCTTCAACTTTCCCTTCACCACATCATGATAATCGCGCCCGCGCGCATAGACCGAGATATTGCCCACCCCGGAGGCGCCCACGCTGGCCAGCGCGTCGCCCTCCGGCGCGTAGGACATCCCGAGCGAGACCACGCTCATCGCCTCAGGCCACAACACCCGCGGGTCCGCCCGCTCATCAGCGCGCGCCGCCATCCAGCCCATGCCGCCATGGCGCCCGGCCGCCAGAAACTCCCTTAACCCCGCCTGGCGCTCCGGCGGCATCACCGCGCGGGCAAACCCCACCGCCTCAAACCCCAACGCTGCCGCCCGCGCGCGTATCGCCGCCTTTACCTGGCGCGCAACATCACCCCCGGCCACGATACCCCGGCACACCCTGCTCGGGGATCCACGCCCCCTCCGGCGGCGCCCCGCTCTGCCAGAACACATCAATCGGGATTCCCCCGCGCGGATACCAGTACGCCCCGATCCGCAACCATTTCGGATTCAGCAACTCCACCAGCCGGTCCGCGATCATCATGGTGCACGCTTCATGAAACGCGCCATGATTCCTGAAGCTATGGAAAAACAGCTTCAGTGACTTGCTCTCAACCAGCCATTCGCCGGGGATGTAGTCGATCACGATATGCGCGAAATCGGGCTGCCCCGTCAGCGGGCAGAGCGAGGTGAACTCCGGCGTGGTGAAGCGCACCACGACATCCTTCCCGCCCGTCTGCGCCGCCACCCGCTCCAGCACGGCGCTCTCGGGCGAGGTGGGCGCCTGCGTGGCGCTGCCCAGCTGCTGCAAGCCGGCATAGCGTTCCTCAACCATGTTTCGCCTCCTCCCAGCCCGCGCGCGCGGCTTGGCAATATTCATCGTAATTGCCTGCCAGAATCGCCACCCGGCCATCCTGCATCAGGCGTTGATAATAGGTGAGGTTATGCATCGTCAGCAGCATCGGCCCCAAAATCTCCTGCGCGCGGAACAAATGATGCAGATACGCCCGCGTATGGCGCGTGCAGCACAAGCAGCCGCAATTCGCATCCAGCGGCGTGCCATCATCAATAAACCGCGCGTTGCGCAGGTTGAACACCCCGTGCGAGGTGAAGCCCCGCGCCGTCCGCCCCGCGCGCGTCGGCATCACGCAGTCGAACATATCAACCCCGCGCGCCACCGAGCCCAGCAGATCATCCGGCGTGCCGACGCCCATCAGGTAGCGCGGTTTTTGCCGGGGCAGCAAAGGTGCCGTGATATCCAGCATCGCATACATCATCTCCTGGCCTTCGCCCACCGCCAGCCCGCCGATGGCATAGCCCTCGAAGTTCAGCTCCCGCAGCGCCGCGGCTGATTCCTCGCGCAGATCCCTATAGACATTGCCTTGCACGATGCCGAACTGCCCATAACCTTCCCGCGCCACGAAGGCGTCGCGCGAGCGCTTCGCCCAGCGGGTGGAAAGCCGCATGGATTTCGCCGCCTCCTCATGCGTCGCCGGAAATTTGGTGCATTCATCGAGCACCATCGTAATCGTGGCATCCAGCAGGTACTGAATCTCCATCGAGCGCTCAGGGGTCAGGTGATGCGCCGAACCATCGATATGCGAGCGGAACGTCACCCCCGTCTCATCCATCTTACGCAGTTTGGCGAGTGACATGACCTGAAACCCGCCGGAGTCGGTCAGGATCGGCCCTGGCCAATCCATCATTTTATGCAACCCGCCAAGGCGCGCCACGCGCTCCGCGCCGGGACGCAGCATCAGATGATAGGTGTTGCCGAGCACGATCTTCGCACCCGTCGCGCGCACGGCATCGGCGGTCATCGCCTTCACGGTTCCCGCCGTGCCCACCGCCATGAACGTGGGCGTCGGCACATCGCCATGCGCCGTATGCAGCATACCCGCCCGCGCCGCGCCATCCTGGCCCAGCAGATCAAATGAAAAACTCATGCTTTCTCCAGCAGACAAGCATCGCCATAGGAATAAAACCGGTAGCCCGCCGCAATCGCATGCGCATACGCGCCACGAATGCGCTCCACCCCCGCAAAGGCCGAAACCAGCATCAGCAATGTGGAATGCGGCAGATGAAAATTCGTGAACAGCAGATCCGAAATCTTGAAGCGATAGCCAGGCAGAATGAAAATATCCGTCTCACCGTCAAACGCCTGCACCAGCCCGTCATCGCCCGCGGCCGACTCAATCACCCGCAGCGCCGTCGTCCCCACCGGCACAATCCGCCCGCCCGCGGCGCGCACCGCGTTGATCCGCGCCGCCGCTTCGGTGGATACATAGCCGCGCTCGGCATGCATCCGGTGCTCGGCCAGGTTCTCAACCCGCACCGGCAGAAACGTGCCCGCGCCCACATGCAGCGTCACGCGCACAATCTCGACCCCCGCCGCCGCCAGCGCCTCAGCCAGCGCCGGGGTGAAATGCAGCCCCGCCGTGGGAGCGGCCACCGCGCCCTCCTTGGCCGCGAACATGGTCTGATAATCCGCCTGGTCCTGCGCGGTGATGCCCTCCGGCCGTGCGATATAGGGCGGCAGCGCCAGCGCCCCGCTGCGCGCCAGCGCGGCGTAGAAATCATCCGCCGCAAACCGCAGAAACGCCGCCCCGCCTTCCAAAACTTCCAGCACCTCGGCGGAGAATTGCGGATCGATCACCAGCACATCCCCGGCCTTCACCCGCCGCGCGTTGCGCAGCAAAACGCGCCAGCTGCCATCATCGCGGCGGCGGTCCAGCGTAATGCCGATCCGCGCCGCGCCGCGATAGGCGCTCAGCTGCGCCGGTATCACCCTGGTGTCGTTGACCACCAGCAAATCGCCACGCCGCAGCAGCCCCGGCAGATCGCGCACCCGCCAGTCGCGCAGCGCCCCGGCCACATGCAGCAGCCGCGCGCAATCGCGCGGGCGCGCGGGCTCGGTGGCAATGCACGCCGGCGGCAACTCATATCCAAAATCGGAGAGCTTCATGGGTGTCTACCCATGAAATCAATCCCCCATATACGAGGCAAGTTCAATCAGGTTGCCATCCGGGTCCCGGCAATACACCGAGGAAATATCCCCCAGCGCGCCGATGCGCGAAACCGGCCCGCGTTCCACCGGCACCCCGCAGGCGTATAATTGCGCAATCGCGTCTTCCGGCCGCACCGCGATCACGAAACACAAATCCAGCGTCCCCGGCTGCGCGATTTCGGCATGCGGCACCACCTCATGCCCCACCTCGTGCAGATTTATCTTCTGTGCGCCAAATCGCAGCGCCGTGCGGTTCTTGCCGCCGTATTCCTCGCGCTCCATGCCCAGCACCCGCTGGTACCAGGCCGCGGTCGCGTTCAAATCCCGGCAGGTCATCACCACATGGTCAATGCGATCGACGGTGAATTTCATCACGCAAGCTCGCTGAAGAAGTCATTGCCCTTGTCGTCCACCACGATGAACGCCGGGAAATCCTTCACCTCGATCTTCCAGACCGCCTCCATCCCAAGCTCGGGATACTCCAGCACCTCGACCTTGGTGATATTGTTCTGCGCCAGAACCGCCGCCGGTCCGCCGATGGAGCCCAGATAGAACCCGCCATGCGCCTTGCACGCATCGCGCACCGCGCGCGAGCGGTTGCCCTTGGCCAGCATGATGAGCGAGCCGCCGGCCGCCTGGAACTCTTCCACATAGCTGTCCATCCGCCCGGCCGTGGTCGGGCCAAAGCTGCCGGTCGCCATCCCTTCGGGGGTCTTGGCCGGCCCGGCGTAATACACCGGATGGTTCTTCATATAATCGGGCATGCCCTCGCCGCGGTCGAGCCGTTCCTTCAGCTTGGCATGCGCGATATCGCGCGCCACCACGATCGTGCCGCTCAGCGCCACCCGGGTCTTGATCGGATACTGCGAAAGCGTCGCCAAAACCTTGGCCATCGGCTGGTTCAGATCAATCGCCACCACCTCGCCGCCCAGATGCGCCTCGGTCACCTCCGGCAGATACTTCGCCGGGTCCGTCTCGAGCTGCTCCAGAAACACGCCGTCCTTCGTGATCTTGGCCTTGATCTGCCGGTCCGCCGAACAGGAAACACCAATGCCGATCGGCAGGCTCGCACCATGGCGCGGCAGGCGGATCACCCGCACATCGTGGCAGAAATACTTGCCGCCAAACTGCGCGCCGATGCCGATGCGCTGGGTCATCTCCAGCACGCGCGCTTCCATCTCCACATCGCGGAAGGCATGGCCCAGCCTGCTGCCCTGGGTGGGCAGCGCATCCAGATATTTCGTGGAGCCCAGCTTCACCGTCTTCAGGTTCATCTCGGCCGAGGTGCCGCCGATGACGATGGAGAGATGATACGGCGGGCAGGCCGATGTCCCCAGCGTCTTGGTCTTCGCCTCGATGAAGGCCAGCAGCTTCTCAGGCGTCAGCACCGCCCGCGTCTCCTGGTACAGATACGTCTTGTTGGCCGATCCCCCGCCCTTGGCAATGAACATCAAATGAAACTCATCGGCATGGTGCTCGCCGGGTGCGGCCATGATATCGAACTGCACCGGCAGGTTATTGCCGGTGTTCACCTCGTCATACATGCCAAGCGGCGCCATCTGCGAATAACGCAGGTTGGTCTCGGTATAGGTGCGGTGCACCCCCCAGCTCAGCGCCTCTTCCTCATCGCCTTCCACCCAGACCCGCTGGCCCTTCTTGCCGAACACCAGCGCCGTGCCGGTATCCTGGCACATCGGCAACACCCCCCCGGCGGCAATCGAGGCGTTCTTCAAAAACTCCATCGCCACGTAGCGGTCGTTCTCAGACGCCTCGGGGTCCTGCAAAATCTTCGCCAGCTGCGCCAGATGCGCCGGGCGCAGCAGATGCGAGACATCGTGAAACGCCGCGAACGCCAGTTCGCTCAGCGCCTGCGGGCTCACCTTCAACACCGTCTTGCCGTCCACCTCGATGGTGGACACGCCCCCGATATCCAACCTGCGATACTGCGTCGTATCCTCCCCCAGCGGGAGCATCGGCGAATAGGCAAACCCTGGTTTCAGCTGCGTTGTCACGTTCATCTCTCAGGAATCTTTCTGTCTCTTCCGGAAGGCATCCAGGCTCACCACATCGGCTGGCCCGTCATTGGGGCGCGAGGGCACATCATCACCCTCCGGCGCCGGTATATCCGCGACCTTGATCGGCTCTGGCACCGCAACCTCGAAATGCAGGCCAAAGCGCACTTCAGGGTCGGAAAAGCTGGTAATCGCCGCCAGCGGGATGGTCAGAATACTCGGCACCCCGCCAAAGGCGAGCCCCACATTCATCTCCGTGCCCTGCGCGTCCACGCTCAGGCTATGGAACTGGTGCTGCAGCACGATGGTCATCTCACCGGGATATTGCGCGCGCAGCCGCTCGGGGATCTTCACCCCCGGATACGCGGTCTTGAACGTAATGTAGAAATGATGCCCGCCCGGCAGCCCCTCGGCCGCCGCATGGCGCAAGGCGCTCACCACCACATGGCGCAACGCTTCCTGCGTCCACTCATCATACGGCAGCAGCGAATCCGGCACATTCAAATCGTCGTCAGCCATCAACCATCCCCCAAAGCCGCCTGCTCAACGCAGGCCTCAACGCGCTTCGCGCTCGTAATGCCGGTAATATTTATCCGTCACCAGATCCGTCTGCACCACCACGGCAATGTCGGTGGTGTTGAACTGGTGGTCGATCACCGCCCCGTCCCCCACAAACCCGCCCAGCCGCAGATAGCCTTTTACCAGCGGCGGCAGGCGCAGCAATGCCTGCCTGGCGTCCAGCGCGGCCGGGTCGCAGCGGCGCATTTCCACATAGCGTTCGGGCAGGGCGCGCGGGCGTATCGCCTCGGGCGCCAGATGGTGCGTGGCCAGATACGTCAGCTCCAGCGCCACCGCGTCCGGGTCCGTCCCGCTCAGCGAGGCGCAGCCGAACATTATATCTATGCCATGATGGAAAACATAGGCCGCGATCCCGCGCCAGAGCAGTTGCAGCACCGCGCGCGAGCGATACGCCACATCCGTGCAGCTGCGCCCCAGCTCCAGCTTGCGTCCCGGGAAGCTCTGCAGTGCCGAAATATCATACTCTGCCTGGCTGTAGAACCGGCCGATCTTCGCCGCCGCCTCCTCGCGGATCAACCGGTACGTTCCCACCACCCCGGCCGCGCCCTCGCCCCGGTCATGGTCGATCACCAGCAGATGGTCCGCCAGCGCGTCAAACTCGTCGCTGTCGCGCCGCGCCGCCACCGCCACCGCATCCGCCTGCGCGCCCATCTCCTCGTAAAACACGCGGTAGCGCAGCGCCAGCGCGGCATCCAGCTCGCCTGGCGTGGCCGCCAGCCGCACGCCGAGGTTCCCCGCGCGCAACTCAGCAAATCCTTGCGCCGCGCCGCCCGTGGCAACGCGAGGCGCTTGCGGCCTGATACTTTCATTCATTTTTTTATCCGCCGGCCAAATAGCTCGATTTTAATGATATCGACCTCAAACCCCTGCATCCGGGCCACATCGCGCAGCAGCGCCTCGGCCTGGGGCGAGGCAAACTCCAGCACCATGCCGCTTTCCTGGTCAACCAGATGAAAATGCGTCCGCTCCTGGGTCGGTTCATAGCGCGCGCGTTTCCCGCCCAGGTCCCGCCGCGCCAGAATGCCCTTGGCTTCCAGCAGACGCACGGTCCGGTACACGGTCGCCAAAGAGATCCGCGCGTCAACCTTGTTCGCCCGCCGATGCAACTCATCGACATCCGGGTGGTCGGTCGCCTCGGACAGCACGCGCGCGATCACCCGGCGCGGGCCTGTCATCTTCAGCCCGTTCTCTATGCACAGGCGCTCGATGCTTATATCCATCATCTGCCTTGTGGCCCAAGTTTTTTCTCCGGTCCAGCCTTGCGAGAGACAGTATGATGATAACAAGCCTCCCCGCGCACCATAAAGCCATCGACATCACGGCCGAAACCTGCCCCATGACCTTCGTGCGCACCCGTCTGGCGCTCGACACAATGCAGACCGGCGAGATCCTGCTGGTGCGCCTCAAAGGCGCCGATCCGCTGGCCAACGTCCCGCGCGCCGCGGCTGACCAAGGCCACGACCCGCTGGACCTGCTCGAGCAACCCGACGGCAGCTGGCTCCTGGTCATCCAGAAGGGCTGAATCCCCCCGCTGCTGGCGAATTGCGCCGCCACGCCCTATATGCCGCCCGTACCACCGCGCCCAACAGGAGCCTGAGCTTGTCCAAATCCAGCGCCGCCGCCGCCGCAGGCCAAACCAACCGCACCGTTGTCTCCGCCTGGCTCTACCTCCTCTGTTTCATGATCTGGATCATGGTCGGCATCGGCGGCTACACGCGCGAGACCGGCTCAGGCCTCTCCATCATGAACTGGGACCCCATCATCGGCACGCTCCCGCCCATGAGCGCCGCCGCCTGGAACGCCCTCTTCGCCAAATACCAAACCATCTCCCAGTACCAGATCCTGCACAAAGGCATGGACCTCGCCGGCTTCAAGCAGCTCTTCTGGCCTGAATACACCCACCGCCTCTGGGGCCGCCTCATGGGCGCCGTCCTGCTGCTGCCGCTCATCGTCTTCGCCCTCACCGGCCGGCTTGAAAAACGGCTGATCCCCTGGCTGCTCCTGCTCTTCGTCATGGGCGGGCTGCAAGGCGCCATCGGCTGGTTCATGGTCTCCTCGGGCTTCTTCGCGGGCAGCACGGCGGTCGAGCCCTGGCGCCTCTCGCTGCATTTCTCCGCCGCCATGGTGCTCTATGTCTCCGTCCTCTGGACCGCACTCACCGTGCGACACCCCACGCCCACCGCCCCCTTCGCGCAGCGCGGCCTGCAACGCCTGACCATGCTGGCCATATTGCTGCTGTTCTGCACCATGTTCGCGGGCACCTTCGTCTCGGGCACCCACGCCATCTCGGTGTTCGACCCCGCAAAATCCATCGGCATCGGCATGCCCCCGCCGGGCTACCCGCACACCAGCTTCCTCTCCGACCAGGCGACCATCCTCTTCAATCATCAGGCCCTGGCCACCCTCACCACGCTGGTGCTGCTCATCACCGCCACCAAGGCCCTGCGCAGCAACGCCGGCACCCCCATCCGCGACGCCGGACTCGCCATCGCCTGCCTGGTGCTGCTGCAATTCACCCTGGGCGTCAGCGCCCTGGTCTCCAAAATGATCGACCTCGGCGTCGCCCATCAGATGAACGCGGTGCTGCTCCTCACCGCCTGCATCCTGCTGCTGCACCGCCTGCGCGGCGCCACGGCATGACCCGCGCGCGCGAAAACAACCCCACGCGCCCAAATAAGCCTGCGCGTGGGGTTGGCGGGGCGGCCACGCGCCCAAATAAACAAGTCGGCAACTGGCTCATCCTGCTCGCCTGCATGATCTTCGGCATGGTCATCGGCGGCGGCCACGCACGCACCATCAACGCGGGTTTCTCCATTCAGGTCTGGCGGCCCATCACCGGCTTCATCCCGCCGATGACCGCGGCTGACTGGTCCTACCTCTTCGGCCTGTACCAAAAAACCGCGCTCTTCCAGTCCCACCCCATCAGCCTCGCCGCCTACAAGGCGCTGTTCTGGCCGATGTTCCTCGACCGCTGCTGGGGGCGGCTCATCGCCCTCACCTTCATCATCCCCTTCGTGTATTTCTGGTACACCGGGCAGCTCTCGCGGCGCCTCAAGCTCTGGCTCGGCGCCATCTTCCTGGCCGGCGCGGGCCAGGCCACCTACGGCTGGTACATGGTGCAAACCGGCATGTATCCCGGCGTGCTCTCACCGCCGCCCGCCTGGGCCGGGCCGCACCTCGTCTCCGCCATGCTGGTCCTCTTCGCCCTGCTCTGGACCGGTCTGACCATCCGCACCCCCACACCCGCGCATCTGCCCGGCGCCGCCCTGCTGCGCCGCCTCACCAGCGCCAGCCTCGCCCTCATCCTCCTCACCATGTTCTACGGTGCGCTGGTCGCCACCACCAACGCCATCACCGTGTTCAACACCTTCCCCACCATGGACGGCCAGTGGATCCCCAAAGGCTTCCTCGCCATGCAGCCACTTTGGTGGAACTTCATCGCCAACCAGGCCACCGTGCAGTTCTGCCACCGGCTGCTGGCCACCATCACCGCGCTCACCGTGCTCGCCACCGCCATCCTCGGCCTGCGCGCCCCGCTGCCCCCGGCCCTGCGCGACAATTTTCTCATCGTCGCCGCCCTGGTGGCGTTGCAATACCTGCTCGGGATGACCACCCTTATCCTGGCCGCGCCCGAGCTGGGCTATGTTCACGAACTCAACGCCGTGCTCCTGTTCGGCGCCACCACCCTGGCCCGCCACGGCCTGCGCGGCGCCACCGCGCAACACCGCCTCAGCCCATCCCTTGCCGTTGGAGCAGAATAAATTGTCCGAAGCCCTGACCACCGCCGCCACCCTCTTCCACGGCACCAACGGGCTGGACCCGCACACCGCCGCCCGCCACATCGCCACCGCGACCGATGGCGCCGACGATGGCGAGCTGTTCCTCGAATACCGCGAATCCGAATCCATCAGCCTGGAGGACGGCCGCATCCGCGCCGCCAGTTTTGATACGCGCCGCGGCTTTGGCCTGCGCGCGGTGCTGGGCGAGGCCAGCTACTACGCCCATGCGGGCGAGATCACCGATGACGCCCTGGCCCGCGCCGCCGCCACCATCAAAGCCGCCAAATCGCTGGAACATTCCGCCACCGCCGCCGCCCCCGCCGCCGCGCAGGCCCCGCTCTACGCCGGGCTGAACCCCCTGGCCGAAATGCCGTTTTCCACCCGCGCCGGGCTGCTTCAGGAGATCGACGCCTTCGCCCGCGCGGCCGACCCGCGGGTCATCCAGGTCATGGCCAGCATCGCGGGTGAATGGCAGGCCATCGAGATCATCCGCGCCGATGCCACCCGCCTGGCCGACCTGCGCCCCCTGGTCCGCCTCAACATCTCCGTCGTGCTGGAACACAACGGGCGGCGCGAGTCCGGCTCGCACGGCGCGGGCGGGCGCACCTCCTACGCCCCGCTCATCGCCCCGGCCTACTGGCAGGGCGCGGTGCATGAGGCCATCCGCCAAGCCGCCGTGAACCTTGAGAGCATCCCGGCCCCCGCTGGCGAAATGCCGGTGGTCCTGGGCGCCGGCTGGCCCGGCATCCTGCTGCATGAGGCCATCGGCCACGGGCTGGAGGGGGATTTCAACCGCAAGCAGACCTCCGCCTTCGCCGGACTCATGGGCAGCCGCATCGCCTCCAAAGGCGTCACCGTGGTGGATGACGGCACCATCCCCAACCGCCGCGGCTCATTGACGATCGACGACGAAGGCACCCCCACCTCGCGCACCGTCTTAATTGAGGACGGCATCCTCACCGGCTTCCTGCAGGACCGCCAGAACGCCCGGCTGATGAACATGCGCGCCACCGGCAACGGGCGGCGCGAATCCTACGCCCACGCCCCCATGCCGCGCATGACCAACACCATCATGCTCGGCGGCGCGGCGAGCATGGACGACATGATCAAAAGCATCAAACGCGGCCTCTACGCGGTCAACTTCGGCGGCGGCCAGGTGGACATCACCTCCGGCAAATTCGTGTTCTCCGCCTCGGAGGCCTACATGATCGAGGACGGCAAAATCACCGCCCCGGTGAAGGGCGCCACCCTCATCGGCAACGGGCCGGACGCGCTGACCAAAGTGGAGATGATCGGCAACGACATGGAGCTGGACCCCGGCATCGGCACCTGCGGCAAAAACGGCCAGGGCGTGCCCGTGGGCGTCGGCCAGCCGACCATGAAAATGTCCGGCCTCACGGTGGGCGGCACCGCCGCTTAACCCCGCAAAACCAACCACTTCCCCAAAAAATTCCCCAAACGCTCCACGTGGAGCGTCACCTCACATCCCAAAGCCGGTGGTTAACCTCCACCAGCCCCGCCTGCGCATCCTTATAAATCGCGAACAACCGGCCATACATCTCATGCGCCGCCGCATCCGGCGCGGTCACGTCCAGCAGCCGCACGCACCGCGCCACCGCCTGCGCGGGTGAGGCAAACACCCCCACGCCAACCCCCGCCACCAGCGCCGCGCCAAACGAGGCATCGCCCGCCTCGGTCCGCTCCACCACCAGCCCGGTCACATCGGCGATGATCCTGCGCCAGGCCGCGCTGCGCGCCCCGCCGCCCATCAGCCGTATCACCCCAAATTCCAGCCCCAGCCCGCGCGCCGCCGTCAACAAATCATTGATCGAAAACGCAATCCCCTCATAGAGCGCACGGGCGAAATGCGCCCGCGTGTGGGAAATCGTCAGCCCGATGAAATCCCCGCGCAGCAGCGGGTCCCAATAGGGTGCGCGCTCACCCTGCAAATACGGGTGAAACAGCAGCCCCTCCGCCCCGGCCGGCACCTCGCCCGCCAGCATGTCCATTTCCGCGAACCCGCCCTGCGCGAACATCAAATCGCGCAGCCAGCGATGCGCCGAGGCGCAGGAATTCGTCCCCGTCGCGGTGTAGTACATCCCCGGCATGATATGCGGATAACAGGACACCGGCGGGTTCACACTCGGCCCCTGCGTCGCCAGATACAACACCCCCGCCGTCGCCAGCTTCACCCCGCCCACCCCGGGCGTGACAGCCCCCACGCCAAAAAACTCCACCGTGGTATCGTTCGCGCCGCACACCACCGGCGTTCCCGCCGCCAGCCCGCAGGCCGCCGCGGCGCCGGGCAACACGCCGCCCACCACCGATGCCGCCTCCACAATCGGCGGCAGGCGCGCCATGTCCCAGCCGATCAACCCGCAAAGCTCGGCTGACCAGCCGCGCGTGGCGTCCTCGGCCAGCAGGCTGCCCACCGCGTCGGAGAAATCCGTCTCCCATGTTCCGGTCAGGCAGTAACGCAGATAATCCTTCGCCAGATACAGCCGGCGCACCCGCGCCATCACCTCCGGCTCATGGTTCTGCAGCCAGGCCAGCATCGCCAGCGTCCAGGTCGGGTTCACCCGGTTCAGGCCGATCTCCACAATCCGCGCCCCGGCCCGCGCCTGCAACGCGGCCGCCTCGGCGGCGCTGCGCTGGTCGTTCCACATAATCGCCGGGCGCAGCACCTGGCCCGCCGCATCGCACAGCACCGGAATATGCGCCCCGGCCGAAACGCCAACCCCCGCGATTTCCTCACCCCCGATCTCCGCCGCCGCCAGCGCCTCGGGCACCGCCCGGCACAACGCCGCGAACCATTCCGCCGGGTCCTGCTCGGACCATCCCGGCCGCGCCACCACGGTGGTCACCGGCGCGCGCGCCTCGCCCGCAAGCTCCCCGGCCGCGTTGATGATCGAGACCTTGAGGCTGCTCGCCCCCAGATCGATGCCGCACAGATATTTTCTCATAACGCTCCCTGCCGGATCTCATAAAACCCGAATTCCGCCAGCCGCGGCCGCATGATCTCCAGATCCGGCAACGGCGCGGTGAACCACGCCGCCCCCGCGCGCGGCTCCGGCGCGGCGGATAATCCCTCCGTCACCGCCAGTGTGCGCCGTGCCACCCCCAGCGCCGGGTCAAACCACGTCACGCCCGGATAAAGCGCCTCGAACTCAGGGTGCAGAAACGTGTAATGCGTGCAGCCCAGGGCCACCGCGTCAATCCGCCCGGCGCCCGGCTGGTTGAACAGCGGCGCCACCGCACTGGCCACATCCACCGCCTGGCCGCGGAATTTCCGCTCCGCCAGCGCCGCCAGCGTGGGCGCACCCAGGCTGTGGATTTCACAATCGGGCGCGAAGGTTTCGATCAGCTCGCGCAGATATGCGCGGCGCACCGTCGCGGCGGTCGCCAAAACACCGATCACCCTGGTTTTGCTCGCCGCCGCCGCCGGTTTGATCGGCGGCACGCAGCCGATGAAAGGCAGCGCATACGCCGCCCGCAACGCACCCAGCGCGATGGTGCTGGCCGTGTTGCACGCCACCACCACCGCATCCGGTTTCAAAAACGCTATGGCCTTGCCGATAAGCCCCACGATATGCGCCAGCAGCACCGCATCGGGTTTTTCGCCATAGGGGAAAAATCCGTTATCGGCGAGGTAGCTGATCCGCGCGCCCGGCTGCAACCGGCGGATCTCGCGCACCACCCCCAGCCCGCCAATCCCTGAATCAAAAACAAGCAGATGCATGGCGGCGCCTCAGAACTCCTCGCTGGCGAATTCCACATCGCGATGCACATGCACCGACATCAACACGCCAAACCCCAGCATCACCGCCGTCAGCGCCGAGCCGCCATAGGAAATCAGCGGCAGCGGCACGCCCCCCACCGGGATCAGCCCCATCACCATCGAGAGATTGACAAAACAGTACAGGAAAAAATTCGCAGCCACCCCCAGCGCCACCAGCCGCCCATACACATGCCCGCATGAAATCGCGGTATACAGCGCCATGGCGATAATGGAGAACAGCAGCACCAGCACCGCCATGCTGCCCAGAAAACCAAACTCCTCGGCGATGATGGTGAACACGAAATCGGTCTGTTTCTCGGGCAGGAAATTAAGCTGGTTCTGCGTGCCGTGCAGATACCCCTGGCCGGTCAGCCCGCCCGAACCCAGCGCGATTTTCGACTGGATGATGTTATACCCAGCCCCCAGCGGGTCCGAGCCCGGATTCAGGAAGGTGGTGATGCGCGCGCGCTGGTAGTCGTGCAGGTGATGGTAAAGCAGGGGGGCCGCCACCAGCATCACCCCCAGCAAAATCGCGAACTTCCACCAGCGCACCCCCGCCCCCAGCATCACCGTGGCGCCGATCATCGCGGTGATCACGGCGGTGCCCAGATTCGGCTCCTTCAATATCAGCCCAACAGGCAGCAAAATCGCCGCCACCGCCGGCAGCAGGAACAAAGCCTCGTTCAGCCGCTCCTGCGTGGCGCGGCGGAAATACGCCGCCAGCCCCAGGGTGAGAAACAGCTTCATCAGCTCGCTCGGCTGAATTTCCATGCCCCCCACGGTCATCCACCGCTTCGCGCCCAACCCGGTATGGCCGAACTTCATCACCACCAGCAGCAGCAGCACCCCCAGCGCGTAGGCCGGCCAGGAGATTTTGGCGATCTGGCGAATATCCACCATCGCGATCCCCAGCATCAGCACCAGCGCGCCGATGAAGCGGAACAGCTGGCTGTCGGCATAGGGCCGGGGCGCGCCACCGGCGGCGGAATACAGCGCGGTATACCCCACCCCCGCCAGCAGGCAGACACACAGCACGAACAGCCAGTTAACACGCAGGAGCTTGCGCATCAGGCCGAAGGAACGGTCGCGAAACGGCCGTTGCGGCGCCAGCCTTTCGGAATCCATCATCATGCCGCCCCGCCTCCCAACGGCACATCCCGCCCGGCGGGGTCATGGGTCAGCGCATGGGTCATCAACGCATTGGCGATCGGCGCCGCCGCCACCCCGCCGTAATCTCCATGCTCGATCACCACGGCCACCGCATAGCGCGGATTGTCATACGGCGCGTAGGCGACAAACAGCGCATTGGGCCGCTGCGCCCAGGCCATGGTGAGGTCGTTGAACCCCTGCCGCTTCTCCCTTGCGGTGTTGTCGTGCACCTGGGCGGTGCCGGTCTTGCCCGCCATCTGCACATCCGGCAGAGTAAGCCGGTCGGCATAGGCCGTGCCCGCCGGGGTGTTCACCACCTCGAACAACCCCTGGCGGACGATCGCCAGATGCGCCGGGTCAACATCGAGCACCGGCCAGTCCCCCGGGGTGGAGCCAATCTGCAACGTCCCGGCGATCCGCCGCGTGATATGCGGGCCAACCGCGCTGCCGGTCGCCACCCGCGCGATCATCGTGGCCAGCGCCAACGGCGTGAGCTGGGTGTAGCCCTGGCCGATACCCTGCACCACGGTGCTGCCCTCCACCCAGTGAATCCCATGCTGGCGCGCCCAATCCAGCGTCGGCACCAACCCCGTCTCGGCATCGGGCAGGTCCACGCCCAGATCCGTGCCAAGCCCCATCACCGTGGCCATCGCCGCGATCCGGTCGATCCCCACCCCCAGCGCCACCTGATAGAAAAACACGTCGCAGCTCACCTGCAACGCCGTCGTCACGGTGATGGAGCCATGGGCCGTATGGTTGTCGCACCAGAACACATGGTCACCCAGCTTGAAAAACCCCGGGCAGGTCAAAATCGTCTCCGCCGTGAGGGTGCCCGCCTTCATCGCCGCCAGCGCCACGGTGGGCTTGAAGGTGGAGCCGGGCGCGAACAAACCCGAAACCGCCTTGTTCTGCAACGGGTGGCCCGGATCGGCCATCCAGGCATTCCAGGTCGCCTGCGGCACGCCCTTGTCAAACAGCGACGGATCAAACGAGGGGCTGCTCGCCAGCGCCAGAATCTCGCCGGTGCTGGCATCGAGCATCACCACCGCCCCGGTCTGGTCTTTAAGCCCCTGCACCGCCAGCGCCTGCAACCCGGCATCCAGCGCCAGCGTCACCTCCTGCCCCGGCGTGCCCGGGTCATGCGCCACCTGGCGCACCACCTGGCCATGCACGTTGGTTTCCATCTGCACAAAGCCCGGCACGCCGCGCAGCACCGCGTCCTGCGCCGCCTCCGCCCCGGTGCGGCCAATACGCATGCCCGGCAGGCTGAGCACCGGGTCCGCCGCCGCCTCGCGCTGGTTGGGCCGGGCCACGTAGCCAACCGCATGCGCGAGCCCCGGGCCGAACGGGTAGGAGCGGCTGGCCCCCACCTCCACCACAACGCCGGGCAGGTCCGGCGTGTTCACCTCCAGCGCCGCCATGTCCGGCCAGTCCAGATAATCCTTCAGCAGCACCGGAATATAGCCGGGCCGATGCGCCAGCTCAGCGGCGATGCGCGCCTTCTCATCATCGGGCAGCGGCACCAGCCGGTAGAAATTATCCAGCACCGCCTGCGGGTCCGGCGCCAGCGCCTGCATGAAAAGCGCGCGCCAGTGCTGCTGGTTGCCCGCCAGCACGGTGCCGAAACGGTCTGTGATCAACCCGCGCAGCGGCGCTTCCAGCCGCTCGGAAATCGAGTTCTGCTCGGCCATCAGCGCGTATTTGCCGTGTTTGGCGACCTGCAGATTATACAGCCGCCCCGCGATGGCGCCAAAGATGCCAAATTGCGCCGTGCCGATGAGCAGCGCGCGGCGGGTAAAAGCGGCGCGGTCCTTGGCATCACGCTTCATGACGCACGTCCCCCGCCGGCAGGCGCAAACCCAGCATCAGGCCAATTCAGCCGCCGCGGGGCCGCGATGCACACGAATGAACAGCGCCGCCAGCGCCGGATAGAGCAACACCGCGAATCCGGTTTGCGTCAGCACCGGGCGCAGCGGCAGCATGCCCTGCCCGAGCAGCGATTGCGCGCCCCAGGCCAGCACGAACGCCCCGGCGGCAAAGCCGGAAAAAACCGGCCAGGTGAATAAGAATCCCCGTTGCACCAACCGGCGGCGCAGCGCCAGCACCGCGCCGTGCAGCAGCAGCAGCAGCACCGCCCACAGCCCCACCGGCGAGAAGCCCAGCAGGTCCAGCAGCACCCCGCCCGCCATCACCGCTGGTGCTGGCAATGCGGACGGCCGGTACAGCGACCAGAAAAACACGCAGGCCAGCGCATAGACCGGGCGCAGCTGCGCCTGTCCGGGCAGGCCGAAATTCAGGCCGAGCACCACAAGCCCCGCCACCAGCGTGCCGAAGGGAACGGCATAACGCGCCGCCGCATCCAACCGGCGCCACAAACCTTGCCGCCGCATGTGCTATTTTTTCCGGTGATGGGCGATGGCGGCGGGCTTGGCCTTGGTATGCGGGATCGGCGTCAGCACCGGCAGATTATCCGGGTAGCTGAACAGCCGCAGCAGGCGCAGCGAGTCCAAATCCGCCAGCGGCAGCACCACCGGCTGGTTCTGCGCATCGTAATGCACCACGCCAACCGGCAGACCGGCCGGAAACGCGCCGCCAACCGCGCTGGTCAGCACCATCGCGCCTTCGGCGGGCGGCTGACCCGGCGCCCAGTAGAGCAATGCCGGGGTGGGACCATTGGTTCCGGCCATCAGCGCGGGCGCGCCGCTGGCGCCCAGCGCCACGGGAATCCGGCTGTTGATATCGGTGATGAGCAGCACCCGCGCCGCGCGGCTCCCCGCCTCCACCACGCGCCCCACGACGCCGCGCCCATCCATCGCCACGGCGCCCATCAACGGTACCGGGCTGCCGCCGGGCGGCAACACCACCAGCACCGAACGGTCATAAACCCCGCCCATATCGGCCACCACATCGCCGGTCGAAAACGCCGGCGCGGCGGGCGGCGTATAGTTCAGCGTGGCCTTCAGCGCGTTGTTCTGCGCCTCCAGCGCCATCGCCACCGCCTGCCATTGCAGCAGCTTGGCGTTTTCCGCGCGCAATTGCGCGTTCTCGGCGCTCAAGGAAAACAAATGCCCGATCGCTCCGGAGCCGCTCTCCGCCGCCGCAATCGGCCCCGCGAACACGCCGTATACCGGCGCCAGCACATCATCGAGCCCGGTGCGCAGCGCCCCGGAAATCCCCTGGTCGGCGCGGCCGATCAGCACAATACCAAACGACAGCATCAGCATCACCGGAAACGTGAGCCGCGATACAGCCTGCCGGAACGGGACCGATAATCTGATCACCGGGGGTGCTCTCCACAACAAAAATACAAATCGCTGAAACGAGCGCAGGCATTACAGCCAATTTACGCAAGCGGACAGGTCCAGCCGCGCCGATTCCACCCGCCTAAGTAAGATTTAATAATACGTTGCCGGAATCACGCGCCGGACGCGCGCCAAAAATCGCCGAGCCGACGCGCACATGCGTGGCCCCGGCCGCAATCGCGATCTCGAAATCGCCCGACATGCCCATCGAGCGCACCGCCAGCCCATGCGCGTCCGCCATCGCGGCCAGGCGCCGGAAATAGGGCAGCGGGTCCACCCCCTCGGGCGGAATGCACATCAGCCCCTTCAGCGCCGCGCCAAAACGCGCCCGGCTGGCCTTTATGAACCCATCCGCCGCCGCCAAGGGCACGCCCGCCTTCTGCGGCTCATCGCCTATGTTCACCTGCACCAGCAGCTCCGGCAGCCGCCCCGCCGCCTGCGCCGCCTTGTCGATGGCATCGCTCAGCCGTTCGCGGTCCAGGCTGTCGATCGCATCGGCGAGGCGCACCGCCTGCGCCGCCTTGTTGGTCTGCAATGCGCCGATCAGATGCAGCTTCGCCCCGGGGATGGGGAATTTCGCCTCCGCCTCCTGCACCTTGTTCTCGCCGAACACCGCCTGCCCGGCCGCCAGCGCATCCAGCACCGCCGCGCGCGGGTGGGTTTTGCTCACCGCGATCAGCGTCACATCCGCGGGGCCGCGCCCGGCGGCGCGCGCGGCGGCGGCGATGCGGGCATGAATGTTTTCCAGATTCGCCGCGATCATCGTAAGGTCAGCCATGGATATAGCGTTAATCGCCTGGGGCCGGAGGGTAAAGCGGGGCGCCGCGCCGCCGCCGCTCTGGCTGTTCTCAGACCCCGCGCGCATGCCTGATCTGCTGGCGGTGGCGCGCGCGCTGCCCCCCCGGCTGTGCGGCGTGGTGTTGCGCCATGATGCCGCGCCGGACCGCGCCGTGCTGGGCGCGCAACTCGCGGCGCTGTGCCGCGCGCGCCACATCGCGCTGGTGGTGGCGGGCGATGCCCGGCTCGCGGCCGCCCTAAAAGCCGGGGTGCATCTGCGCGGCGGCCGGCGCGGCGGGGTTTTGCCACTGCCGCGCCACGCGCTTGTTACCGCCTCGGCGCATAACCCGGCGCAGCTGCGCCAGGCCAAAAAGGCGGGCGCGCACATCGCCTTCATCTCCCCGGTTTTCCCCACCGCCAGCCATCCCGGCGCCCGGGTGCTGGGCAGCCTGGGCTTTCGCAATCTGGCGCGCCGCGCCGGGCAAACAAAACCCTTCGCGCTGGGGGGAATTAGCGGCGGAAGCATTCGCCAACTGGGCAAATTTTGCACCGGAGCGGGGGCAATCGAGGCTTTGGCAACCGCCGCCGCACGGCGATAATGTGACGGTTATTGCCTACCGAATAAGTATACATACGCTTGTGAAACTGTAATAATATTCGAAATGTTACGGTTTTTCCACGTGATTTAGAATTCAAATTTCACACTACTGTCATATACATGTGCTGTTTTCGCCACAGGCGTTACAAAACTCCCTAGCCTCACAATTACGAGATTGCCTCGGCGCCGGTATGCGGCTTTTAAGGGCGCATCCGAGCGGTCCGCCCCACGGCTGGCTGCTTAGAACCGGGTTTTTTAACCCGCCGCTAACGTATCCCGCCGGATCTCCGGCTTCATCAGAAGGATTTTTTCATGCGCAAACTGCTCCTGGCTTCCGCGGCCTCGATGGGCGCTCTGCTCGCCGCCACCTCCGGCGCCATGGCCCAGCCGGCCAAGCCGGTCGCCCCCGGCACCGTCGCCGTGCACCTGAACGGCTACCTGCAGTTCGCCATCGGCGCCGTTGGCGGCAACGGCATGACCGGCGGCACCGGCGCCACCGCCTACAAGCTGAGCCCGGTCGGCACCATCGGCGATGTCCGCCTGTACCCCGGCGTTGACGGCATGACCGACAACGGCATCGCCTACGGCGCCCAGGTTGAGCTGCGCACCACCACCTCCAATGCCGGCAAGGGCGTGAACAACAACACCGCCAACAGCAGCGGCACCAGCGTGAACAGCATCTATGTCCGCCGCGCCTATGGCTATCTCGGCACGACCGAGTTCGGCTATGTCCGCTTCGGCCAGACCGACGGCGCCTTCACCCTGCTGCAGCGCGGCGTGATCGAGGCGTTCGGCGACGGCGCGCAGTGGACCGCCGAAGGCGCTCCGGTCAACCTGCTGCCGAGCGGCGCTCCCGGCCAGTTCATCTATGCCGACCAGGGCGCGCTCTACACCACTGACAAGCTGGTCTACATCTCCCCGGCCGTGGCCGAGCCGGTGCTCAACGGCAAGTTCAGCGCCGTCGTCAGCTTCGAGCCGAACTCCAACGGCATCAAGGAAGGCTACGCCAACCTGGGCAGCGTTTACGGCGCGCAGGCGTCCTCCATCGCCGGTGGCAGCAACACCCGCCGCCGCAACACGTTTGACGGCATGGTCAACTACGGTGTGAACCTCGGCGGCTTCGCCACCCAGGTCTCCGGCGGCTACCTGGCCTCCTCGCCGCTCGGCAACCTCACCGGCACGCAGGTTTACAGCAGCATGGGCGTGTTCCAGGCTGGCGCGCAGACCACCTACGGCGGGCTGACCGTTGGCGCCAACCTCAAGAGCGGCTCGGTTGAAGACGGCTACGCCTTCAAGCCCCGCGGCGGGCGCAACGCGCTGGCCTACACCGTGGGCGCCGTCTACGCTGTCGGCCCCTACTCGGTCGGCGCGTCCTACTTCAACTCGCAGACCGCCGGCGGCTGGAAGGCCACCAACGGCGACGCCCGCACGCTGAGCGAATACGGCTTCGCCACCGGCGCCAACTATGCGGTCGCCAAGCCGGTCTCGCTGTTCGTGGAATACATGTACGGCCACGCGCACCAGCCGGCTGCGGCCACCAAGGGCAACACCCAGGCGCAGGTCGTCGCGGCGGGCGCCACCATCAAGTGGTAAAAGCCTGGAGCGCGATCGCTTGAGGTTTGCTCAACTGAGCGAGCCGAAAGCGTGAATCGCCCTCCAAAAAATGGCCAGAGCCTGATCGCACTTAAACCAGTCAGGCTCTAGCCATTACGGCACGGCAAACAGAGGGGTGGCGGGCAACCGCCACTCCTTTTTTGTGCCTTATGCCGCGCGCCCTTGGCGGATGCGCGCATGACGGCTAAACAGCATGCAGTTTTACGCCTTGGAGAGCTGATTTGCGAATTCTACGAAAATTTGCCGTCCCCGCCACCGTGGCCGTCAGCCTGCTCGCGCTGGCCGGTTGCAGCGGCGTGAAAACCTCGGCGGCGGACATCAACAGCCCGCTCGTCCCCCAGGGCAGCAGCCCCGCCCAGGTGGCGGACAGTTCCTCCGGAACACTCTTCACCTTCGGCCGGGGCTCCAGCGGCGGCGGCACCGCCCAGGCCACGCAAATCCAGGTCAACGCCTATCTCTGGCGCGCGACACTCAGCACGCTGGCGTTCATGCCGCTGGTCTCGGCGGACCCGTTCGGCGGCGTTGTCATCACCGATTGGTACACCCCCCCCGCCACGCCTGATGAGCGCTTCAAGGTGAACGCCTATATCCTCGGGCGCCAACTCACCGCCAATGCCATCCAGGTGAGCGTGTTCCACCAGACCGAGCAGAACGGCCAGTGGGTTGATACCCCCGCCGACCCGGCGACCGCCAGCGGGCTTGAAGACCGTATCCTGGCCAATGCCGCCGATCTCCAGGCAGCGGCGCAGCACACGAACTGAACCCGCGCCAAAAATAAGGCCAGGCGGGCTTTGCCCCCTGGCCATTTTTTTTCCGGAAACGCTCTACGTTTCAGCCCGCTCAGGTGAGCGCCGCTCAACCGATCGCGCTTACCCCACGGTGACAACAATCACATGCCCCGCGTCGGCTTCGGCCAGCGCGGTGTGCAGCGCGGCGATGCCCGCCAGCATCATTTCGCCCGCGTCCTCGTCCTCTTCCTCGGTGAAGTCCTGATAGGCATCGCCCAACTCTTCCTCATCGAAATTATCCGGGTTCAGCGCCTCCAGATATTTTTCCTGGTCCTCGGCGGTCATGATGAACACCAGCGCCTCCGTGGCTTCGGCAATATCGGCCACCGCCTCGTTCTCGCTGGCTTCCAGCTCGATGTCATAGTCATCGGAGAGAATGGGCAGCAGCACCGGAAATACCGCCCCATCGTAGTCGAAATCCGCCACAGTGGTGCCGTTGGCGGCGAGAAACGCCTGCAACGCCTGCGGGTCGTCATCCTGCGCGGCGGCCACCAGCTCGCCCAGATCCGCGCGCGGCAAACGAGTGAAAAGAGCAGTGGCCGCCATGTTTATCTCCCAATAATAACGGCCGTGAGCTTACCAGCCCGCCTGCCCTCTCGACAAGCTTATCCGGCGCAGGCGAGCGCCTGAGTCAGATCATCAATGAGGTCGGCCGGATCTTCCAGCCCCACCGAGAGGCGGATGGTGCCATCGCTGATGCCAAGCCGCGCCCGCTCCTGCGGGCCGATGCGCATGTGGGTGGTGGTGGCCGGATGGGTCGCGAGGGATTTCGTATCGCCCAGATTGTTGGAAATGGTGATGATTTTGAAGGCGTTCATCAACGCGAAGGCCGCCGCCTTGCCGCCCTTCAGCTCGAAGGTGACCATGGTGCCGCCGCCGCTCATCTGGCTCATGGCGAGTTCGCGTTGCGGGTGCGAGGCCAGCGTGGGGTAGAGCGCGCGCGAGACCTTGGGGCTCTGTTCCAGAAACAACGCAATGGCCTCGGCGGCGGCTGACTGCGCCTTCACCCGCAGCGCCATGGTCTCCAGCCCTTTCAGGATGACCCACGCATTAAAGGGCGAGAGCGCCGGGCCGGTGTTGCGGAAAAACGGCTGGAAAACCTCTTCCATCCATTTCTTCGCCCCCAGCACGGCGCCGCCGAGCACGCGGCCCTGGCCGTCCATATGCTTGGTGGCGGAATACACCACCACATCGGCGCCAAATTCCAGCGGGCGCTGCAGCAGCGGGGTGGCGAACACATTATCCACCACCACGATGGCGCCGGCGGCGTGCGCCAGATCGCACACCGCGCGCAGGTCCACCATGTCGAGCATCGGGTTGGAGGGCGTCTCCAGCAGCACCATCGCCGCAGGGGTGGCCAGCGCCTCGGCCCAGGCGGCCATATCCGCGCCGTCCACAAACTCGGTCGCGATGCCGTATTGCGGCAGCAGGGTGCTCACAATCCAGTGACAGGAGCCAAACAGCGCGCGGGCCGCCACCACGCGGTCCCCCGCCTTTAGCCCGGCCAGCATGGCCGAGGAGACCGCCGCCATGCCCGTCGCCGTGCAGCGGCAGACCTCCGCCCCCTCGATGGCCGCGAGCTTCTGCTCCAGCATGCTCACCGTCGGGTTGGCGAAGCGCGAATACTGGTAATGCTGGATCTGGTTGGCGAACACCGCCTCGGCCATCTCCGCGCTCTCATAGGCGAAGCCCGAGGTCAGGAAGAGCGCCTCGGCGTTTTCGTCCAAATTCGTGCGGATACGCCCGGCGTGAATCAGCTTCGTCGCCAGCCGCTGGTTATCGGTATCGCTCATCTCAAATCCCCTCGCTTCACAAACATGCCCGGCCGTCTCATGTCCAGCCGCGGGGGGAAGTGGCGCATAGCAGCGCCACAGCCTCTTTAGCGCGTTTATTTAATGGCATCCGCGGGGACGCCGCCTCGCCGCAATCCGGCCGGACAAATCACGAGGCAGCTTCCCGCCTAGACCCGCCCGCCCGGCCGGTCAACTCGTGGGACACGACCCTCGCGCCCGCTTGCGCAGTCCGGCGTGGCAGATTATGTGTGCGCTCATGAGCGGGTATGATGTAATGGTAGCCTGTTAGCTTCCCAAGCTTGATGCGCGGGTTCGATTCCCGCTACCCGCTCCAAATTCCCCTTATCTCCCTGCGTTTTTGCTCCCGCCGCGCCGCAAAGTTTCTGGCGCCGCAAAAAAAAGACCCGCGGCCTATGGGCCGGCGGGTCAAGTCAACAGGGAGGCTTCACGTCTGGGAGACGTTGGGACCAAGGTCCCAATCCAACCCTCGCGGGTTGAACGTGTCCGGCTCGCACCGAACAATGTTGTATATAGGCCACAACCGAAAAATATTTAAGTGTTAATTTTGTAATGTCGGCCGTTTCGCAGCCCCCGGCCGCGCGCCTGCCACGCGCTTCATGCATAATCGCGCGCCGCTTCGCCTAAAAACCGTTCTTATCCGCCGGTTCCAGGGTGCGATGACACGAGATGCCATCGCACTCTGGCAGTTTCCGGCCGACCCGTTCAGGGCTTGTGCGCGCCGCGCTCGGAGATGCTGTTGATCAGAAAATCCCGGAAAACCGAGACGCGCTTGCTGTTGCGCAGCTCTTCAGGATACACAAAATACATCTCATTGGCCGGTTTTTTCAGATCGGGCAGCACATTCACCAGCCCGGTTGGGTCCTGCACCAGATAATCCGGCACCGCGCCAATGCCCATGCCATTGCGGATGCAAACCAGCATCGCCTGCAGGGAGTTCACCTCCAGCACGCCCCGGCGCGGCGTGCCGTCCTTGCGGCCCACTTCGGCCAGCCAGTTCACATCAGGCACCGGGGGCTTGCGGTCGCCAAAGAGGATCAGCTTGTGCTGGTCGAGATCCTCCACGCTCTGCGGCGTGCCGTTGGCTTTCAGATATTCCGCCGAGGCCCAGATCTGGCTGCGGATTTCCCCCAGATGGCGCTGCACCAGGTCCGGCTGGCGCGGCGGGTGCATGCGGATCGCCACATCGGCCTCGCGCATCGCCAGGTCCAGATCGGTGTCATCGAGCAGCAGCGTCACCGTCACATCCGGATGCGCGGCGAGAAAGGTTTTCAGCCGCGGCGCCAGCCAGGTCACGCCAAAGCTGTGCGTGGTGGTCACCTTCAGCCGCCCGGCCGGTTTTTCCTTGCTCTCGGCCAGCAACGCCTCGGTCATCGCCAGCTTGGCGAACACCTCGCGCACGGTGCGGTTCAGCGCCTCGCCCTGCTCGGTGAGGATCAGCCCGCGCGCATGGCGATGGAACAGCGGCACCGCGAGCGCCTCCTCCAGCGCCGAAATCTGCCGCGACACCGCCGACTGGCTGAGGTTAAGCGTATCGCCCGCATGGGTGAAGCTACCCGCCTCGGCCACCGCGTGGAATACGCGCAGCTTGTCCCAATCCATTTTCTGCCCCGTCATTTATGCTGCCTCACTTGCCTGCTGGGGTAACTGCGCCAGATATTTCTCCGCCTCCAGCGCTGCCATGCAGCCGGTCCCGGCGGCTGTCACCGCCTGGCGGAAAATTTTATCCTGCACGTCGCCCGCCGCGAAAACGCCGGGCACCGAGGTCTCGGTGCTGCCGGGTTTCGTTATAATGAATCCCTCCGCGTCGGTGTTCACCTGCCCGCCGAAAACCGCGGTGGCGGGTGAGTGGCCGATGGCGATGAACACGCCATCCACGCTGATCTCCTGCGCGGCCCCGGTCTTCACATTGCGCAGCCGCGCCCCGGTAACAACCGCAGGGGTGCCGGCGCCCAGAATCTCATCCACCGCATGGTCCCAGATCACGGTGATCTTCGGGTTGGCGAACAGCCGGTCCTGCAAAATCTTCTCGGCGCGGAAACTGTCGCGCCGGTGCACCAGGGTCACATGGCTGGCGTGGTGGGTCAGGTAGAGCGCCTCCTCAACCGCGGTGTTGCCGCCGCCGACCACGGCCACGGCCTTGCCCCGGTAGAAAAACCCGTCACAGGTGGCGCAGGCGGAAACCCCGGCGCCCTGGTAGATCTTCTCCGAATCCAGCCCCAGCCAGCGCGCCTGCGCCCCGGTTGCGATCACCACGGCATCCGCCACGAATTCCACCCCGGCATCCGACCATGCGCGATAGGGCCGGGCGGAGAAATCCACCTTGGTGATGATATCGTAGATGACCTCGGTGCCGACATGCACGGCCTGCTTTTCCATCTGCTCCATCAGCCAGGGGCCCTGGATGGTCTCGGCAAACCCGGGATAATTCTCCACGTCCGTGGTAATCGTGAGCTGCCCGCCCGGCTGCAACCCAGCCACCATCACCGGCGCCAGATTGGCGCGCGCCGCATAAATTGCCGCCGTGTAACCGGCCGGCCCCGCGCCGATGATCAGTATGCGGGTTTTCCTCACCTCAGCCATTTTCGTTTATCATCCACTCAATTAATAAGAATCAGGAATGCAGCATATCTGTTGACATCGCGCCGATACAAGCGCGCGTTTATGGTACGGGACGCGGAAGTTGGCAATTTCCACCCATGGTCAAATCCATTTGTGTAATTATATTGCGCGGAACCACCCGCCAGTGATTTAGGACCAGCCATGCCAACCGACCCCGACCCGATCCAGCTCGACGAAATCGACCGCAAGATCATCGCCGAGCTGCAGGAGGACGGCCGCATGACCAATGTGGAGCTGGCCCGGCGGGCCGGAATCTCGCCCCCGCCCTGCCTGCGCCGCGTGCGCCGGCTGGAGGAGGCCGGCTTCATTCAGGGCTACCACGCCCGCACGGACGGCCAGAAACTCGGCTGGCAGATCGCCTTCTTCGTCATCGTCGGGCTGGAGAGCCAGAAGCAGGCGGTGCTGGACGGGTTTGAAGCCCTGGTCGCCACCTGGCCGGAGGTTCGCGAATGCCACATGATCCGCGGCGGCGGCGATTTTCTGCTGAAACTGGTGGCGCGCGACGCAGCGCATGAAAACCAGCTCACCGCCCGGCTCACCGGCGCCGCGCATGTCGCGCGGGTGCAAACCCTGCAAACAATACGCACCAGCCGCGACCTCGCCGGCGTGCCGATGGACCGTTCAAATGCTTGATTTGTTGATTCTGCTGGCCGCCGTCATCGTCGACCTGCTGTGCCGCTACGTTCCAGCGCATCTGCCCTACCTGTTCCCCTTCGTCTTCAACGCGCCGGTGTTCCTCGGCAGCTGGTTCATGCTGCTGTGGTATCTGCGCGGCATGGCCCGCATCGCGCCGGAGAAAAAACCCGGCCGCCTGCGCCAGTGGTTCTTCCTGCTCGGCCTGGGCAGCATCTATTTCGTGCTGCAAACGCATTTTGAATACATCTCCCAGCACATGTTCTTTCTCAACCGCATCCAGGCGGTCACCATCGGCATGGCGGCGCCCTTTGGCATCGCCATCGGCTGGATGCCCGAGCTCTTGCGCCTTGGCGTCCCGCCATGGGTGCTGCGCGCCTGCCAGAGCCGGGTTGTGTACAGGCTCAGCCGCGTGCTGGCCCACCCGCTGCCCGCCATGGCGATCTTCCTCGTCACCACCGATGTCTGGCTGATCCCCGCGGTGCATTTCGCGGCCATGATCAACCCGCTCCTCTACGCGGTGATGAACATCTCCTGCCTGCTCGGCGGCCTGCTGTTCTGGCTCGTGGTGCTGGACCCGCGGCCAAAACCCGCCGCCCGCTTCTCCTACCTCACCCGCGCCGCCGCCGGCTTCCTGGTGATGTTCCCGCAGATCGCCGTCAGCTCCTACATCGCGCTGAGCACCGATAATCTGTACTCTTTTTACACACTTTGCGGCCGGCTCTTTCCCTCCATTTCCCCGCTTTATGATCAAATGCTGGGCGGGCTGATCCAGTGGATCCCACCCGGCATACTCAACACCGCCGCCCTGCTCATCAGCCTCAACGCGCTGCGCCTCTCCGACATCAAAGCCGAAGAATCCTTTGTTCCACCTCCTGGCGCGAAGATTTACGAAGCCAAGTGGACCGGGCAGAAAAAATAGCCGGTTTTGTTGCGTTGCAGCACGGTTTTTTGTTGCGCTGCAACATGCGTTTTCCCGCCTGCGCGATACCAGCGCAGCCCAGCTTTGAAATTTTGGACCAAGTTTCCGGGTAAATTTGATCTAAGACAATCCCTCCCCGAGCGTGAGCGGCTAAAGCCCGTTCACATCAAAAATTATGAGGAGCGGACATGGGCCTGACTGGAAACACACGTATCCTGAACAATCATCTGCGCGCGAAAGTGATGAGCGCGGAGGCGGCGGCGGAGCTGATCGCCTCCGGCAGCACGGTGGGCATGAGCGGCTTCACCGGTTCGGGCTACCCCAAGGCCGTGCCCATGGCGCTGGCGGCGCGCATGGAGGCTGAGCGCGCGGCAGGCAACAAATTCCGCCTGCGGGTATGGACCGGCGCCTCCACCGGCCCGGAGCTTGACGGCGCCCTGGCCAAGGCTGACGGCATCGAATTCCGCCTGCCCTATAACTCCGACCCCATCGCGCGCGAGAAGATCAACCGTGGCGAGATGGAATATTTCGACATGCATTTAAGCCAGGTCGCCCCCATGGCGTGGCAAGGGTTTTTAGGCCCGCTGGACACCGCCATCGTCGAGGTCACCGGCATCACCGCCGATGGCGCGCTGGTACCCTCCTCCTCGGTCGGCAACAACAAAACCTGGCTGGACCGCGCGCAAAAAATCATCCTCGAGGTCAACCGCTGGCAGAACCCGGCGCTCGAGGGCATGCACGACATTTACTACGGCACCGCGCTGCCGCCGCACCGCGTGCCCATCCCGCTGATCCGCCCCGATGACCGCATCGGCCAGACCACCTTCAACTGCGACCCGGACAAAGTCGTCGCCATCGTCGAGACCGACGGGCCGGACCGCAACCTGCCCTTCGCCAAACCCGATGACGCGGCGCTGCGCATCGCGGGACATCTGATCGAGTTCTTCCGCCATGAGGTTGCGCGCGGGCGCCTGCCCGCCTCGCTGCTGCCGCTGCAATCGGGTGTCGGCAATATCGCCAACGCCGTGCTCACCGGGCTGATGGACGCGCCCTTCGAGAACATGACCGCCTATACCGAGGTGATCCAGGACGGCATGCTCGACCTGCTCAACACCGGCAAATTGCGCATGGCCTCGGCAACCTCCTTCTCGCTCAGCCCCACCGCGGCAGAGGCCATGAACGCCAACATGAGCCAGTATCGCGGCAACATGATCCTGCGCCCGCAGGAAATCTCCAACCACCCGGAGCTGATCCGCCGGCTCGGCTGCCTGGCGATGAACGGGCTGATCGAGGCCGACATCTACGGCAACGTGAACTCCACCCATGTGATGGGCTCGCGCATCCAGAATGGCATCGGCGGCTCGGGCGATTTCGCGCGCAACGCCTATGTCTCCATCTTCATGACCCCTTCAACCGCCAAGGGCGGCAAAATCTCCGCCATCGTGCCGCAGGTCTCGCATGTCGACCATATCAACCAGGATGTGCAGATCATCGTGACCGAACAAGGCCTGGCCGACCTGCGCGGCCTCAGCCCCAAGCAGCGCGCCGAGGTCATCATCACCAACTGCGCGCACCCTGACTACCAGCCCATGCTGCGCGACTATTACACCCGCGCGCGCCAAGGCTCCTACGGCCAGCAGTCGCCCAGCCTGCCGGGCGAGGCGCTGTCATGGCATCAGCGCTTCATGCAAACCGGCTCGATGCGCCTGTAGACTTACAAGCAGCGACGCAAAAGGGGGCCACAGCCCCCTTTTCACCGTCAGGTCAAATGCCGCGCCGCCTTATACGAACAGCCTTATACGATATGTCCAAAATGCCCGATGAAGGCCAGCCCCGCCAACCCGGCCACCAGCAGCAGCAGCAAAGTCAGCACCAGAGGCAGGTTGCTGATTTTAACCGGCGGCGGCGGCTGCTTTTCCGGCTCGTATTCAACCGCGTTGTTGCGCGCCGCGTGCACCAGATCCGCGAAGGAATCCCCCTGGCCGGGCTGATGCACCGGCGCCGCACCGTCATCGCCGCCGCTGGTCAGGAACATCGGCAACCCCAACGCCGGATCGGTCTCAATCACCGGCTCGCTCACCGCCCCGGCCTCAGCCAATGGCACATCGGCTAACGGGGCAATGGCTAACTGGACATCGGTGAACTGGGCATCGCCGTAAACAGCGGCCTGGGTTTCACCTGCCGTCTCCCGCGCCGCTGCAAAATCTGAAACCCCGGCCAGATCGGGAGCAAGCACCTCACTGCGCCAGCCGGTTCCGCACCGCGCGCACTGCAACTTGCGGCTACGCCCTGCCAGCGCCGCATCGGGCACTTCATACACAGCTGAACAATTCGGGCATAAAAGACGCATGATCGGCTTTATGAATGGCATTTCTGGCGTGTTCGCGCAATAAGAACTTGCATGACCTTCGGCCGCCAATCAATTCAATTGACACAAATTCCGGTCTATCTAAACGTTATCCATGCGCGGCAGTTTCAACGCCCGGGTACTCATCCAGGCCGCGGCCGCGCCGCCAAAGTCTGGTTAACCCCCTGGTGCAAAACAACTTTAAGGTACAATGATTAGATTTGACGACGTCTGGTTGAAATACCGCCATCAGGACCGTGGCCCGGGCGCTTTGGCGCGCGATGTGCTGCGCGGTGTTGATTTTAAAATCCCCGATGGCGGTTTCCGCTGGCTCACCGGCCCATCGGGCGCGGGAAAAACCACCCTGCTCAAGCTCATCTACCTGGCCGAACACCCGACCCAGGGCCGGATTGACATCATGGGCACCCATGCCGCCAAAATCTCCCGGCGCGACGCCGCCCTGCTGCGCCGGCGCATCGGCGTGGTCTACCAGGATTTCCGCCTCCTCGCGCATCTCTCCGCGTATGACAACGTAGCCCTGCCGATGCGCCTGGCGCGGCGCGCCGAGCATCAGGTCCACGCCGATGTCACGGAAATCCTCCGCTGGGTCGGCCTCGCCAACCGGCTCGGCGCGCTGCCCGACGAACTCTCCGGCGGCGAGCAACAGCGCGTCGCCATCGCGCGCGCCGTGGTCGGGCGGCCGAAACTGCTGGTCGCCGACGAGCCCACCGGCAATCTGGACGATGAACAGGCCGGCCGGCTGATGACCCTGATCACCGCCCTCAACCGGCTTGGCACCACCGTCATCGTGGCCACGCACAACCACGCGCTGGTTTCCGCCTACCCCGCCCCGCGGCTGGAAATGGCCGAAGGCCGGCTCACCGCGCATGGCTAAACGCCATACCGACCCGCTGGGTCTGCACTCCGCGCTGGAGGACTGGATGCTGCCGGTCCTGGTCGCGGCCATGAGCTTCCTCGCCGCCCTGGCCGTGGCGGGGGCGCTGGCCAGCACAGTGCTCGCCGCGCAATGGCAAAACGATACCGCTGCCGCGCTCACCATCCAGGTGCCCCAGCCCGATGCGCCGGACACCGCCAACAACGCCACCCGCCTCGCCGCCGTGCAAGCCGCGCTGCAAACCATGCCCGGCGTCACCAGCCCGCGCCTGCTGAGCGTTGATGCGCTGAACCACCTGCTCGCCCCCTGGCTCGGCGCGGATGCGGCGGCGCTCGGCCTGCCGCTCCCCGCCGTCATCACCGCCACCTGGAGCGGCCCCGGCCCGGGCGATGCCATCGCCGCGGCGCTGAACAAACTAGCCCCCGGCACACTGGCGCAAACTGGCGTGCAATGGGCCGCGCGCGTCACCGCGCTCACCGGCAGCCTGCAAACCTGCGCCGCCGCGGTGCTGGTCATCGTCGCCCTGGTCGGCGGCGCGCTGGTCGCGCTGGCCACCCGCGCGGGCCTCGCACAACGGCGCGAAACCATCGAGATCATCCATGGCCTCGGCGCGCAGGACGGCGACATCGCCAGCCGCTTCGCCAGCCGCGCCACCGTCCTCGCCGTGGCGGGCGCCGCCGCCGGGGCGCTGCTGGCGCTGCCCGTGCTGCTCTGGCTGGCCGCGCTGGCCGCGCCCTTCAGCGGGCTGCCCCAGCTTGGCGGCCTGCAACACGGGCTGGCCGGCCTGCCGCCCGCATTGTGGACGGCGCTGCCCTGCCTGCCGCTGGCCGCCGCCGTGATCGGATGGAGCTCGGCGCAGCTCACCGTGCGGGGCTGGCTGCGGAAACTGGTCTGATGCCCCGCGCCCGCCGCTTCCGCCGCCGCCGCCTCCCCGTGCTGGGCCTGCTCGCCAAGGGCTTCGTCCTGCTCGGCGGCCTCTGGCTGGCCGGTTTTGCCATCTTCCTCGCCGTGATCCTCACCGCCACGCCGCCCAACCCCATGCCCCATGCCGGGGGCATCGTCGCGCTCACCGGCGGGGATGACCGCGTCAGCGCCGCCCTGGCTTTGCTGGCTGACCGCGACGCCCCGCTGCTGCTCATCTCCGGCGCCGGGCGCGGCACCTATCTGGGTGACTTCACCGCCGACGACGCCGCCGCCGCCACCCGCTATGCCAGCGCCATAACCCTCGGCCATATGGCAGGCACCACCCACGGCAACGCGCTGGAGACCGCCAACTGGGTCCGCGCCCACGGCATCCGCTCGCTCATCGTCGTCACCGCTGATTATCATATGCCCCGCGCCATGCAGGAGATGCGTCAGGCCCTGCCCGCTATCACCCTCATCGCCGCCCCGGTGCGCCCGCCCGCCATGCGCAACCTCTTCAGCCTGCCCACATTGCGGATGCTCGCCGGAGAATATAGCAAGTACCTCGTGGTGCGCTCAGGTCTCCGCCGGTTCGCCGCCCGCCTCATAACCCAGGATTGATCAACCTGCGCCTGCTCCGCTCCCTCGCCTTCAACACCGTCATGTTCGGCACCGGCATCGTGCTCAGCCTTTGGGGCATCCTGCTCTGGCGGCTGGGCTATTCGCGGCTTGAGCGCGTGCCGATCCTCTGGGCCAGAATCTGCCTCGCCGGGCTGCGTCTGTTCTGCGGTGTCCGGCTGCGCATCGAGGGGCGCGAACACCTGCCGCCCCCTGGCGCCGCCATCGTCGCGGCGCAGCATCAATCCACCCTGGATGTCCTCATCTGGCTGACCCTGCTGGCCCACCCCACCTTCGTTTTCAAGCGTGAGCTGGCCAAAATCCCGCTGTTCGGCGTGCTGCTGGAACCTACCGGCATGGTCCCGGTGGACCGCGGCGGCGCCGGCAAGGCCCTGCGCAAAATGTTGTCGGACTGCGCCAAGGTCCTCGCCAGCGGCCGCCAGATCATCCTCTTCCCCGAGGGCACGCGCGTCCTCCCCGGCAAGCGCGCCCGCCTGCACCCCGGCATCGTCGCCCTGGCCAAGGCCAACGAACTGCCGCTCATCCCCGCCGCCACTGATTCCGGCCTCTGCTGGGGGGCGAAAGCCTTCCGCATTTCGCCCGGCACCGTCACGGTGAAACTCTACCCGCCCATCCCGCCCGAAACCCCGCAGGATGCAATGCTCGCCCACCTCGCCACCTGCTTTTATGATCCCGGCGTGGGGTAAAGCGCCTCACGCCGGCAGTTCGATCACCACGCGCAGGCCGCCGCCTGGGCGGTCCAGCAGAAAAATATCCCCGCCATGCGCGCCCACGATATCGCGGGCGATAGCCAGGCCCAGGCCGGTGCCGCCCGCCGAGGCCGTCTCGAACGGGCGGAACACGGTCTCACGCTGGCTGGCCGGAATCCCGGGGCCATCATCCTCAATCACAATCCGCAGCGTCCGCCCGCTCATCGCCGCGCCGAGCCACATCTGCCCTGCATGGCGGCGGGCGTTATCGATCAGGTTGGTCAGCACCCGGCGCATCGCCTCGGGGCGCAAGGTCGCGCTCAACCCCTCGGGAGCGTCGCAATCTATCCGTGCCCCCGCCCGCCGCGCGGCCGCCGCCACATCCTCCAGCAACCCCGTCACATCGGTGGGCACGGCCTGTTCGCTGCCCTCGCCGCGCGCAAAATTGAGATAAATGGCAATCAGCTGCTCCATCTCCTCGATATCGCCGGTCATCTCCGCCATTTCACCCGCATCGGCCTCCGGCAGCATCGCCAATGAGAGCCGCAGCCGGGTGAGCGGCGTGCGCAGATCATGCGAGACCCCGGCCAGCATGGTGGTCCGCTGCGCCAGGAATCGCCGCAGGCGCTCCTGCATCCGGTTGAACGCCGCGGCCGCGCGGCGCACCTCCACCGCCCCCTCGGGCTTGATCGGCCCGGGGTCGCGTCCCATGCCAAAGGCCTCCGCCGCCACCGCGAGCCGGGTGATCCCGCGCACCTGAGTACGCAAAAACAGCGCCGAGATGCCAAACAGCAGCCCGGCGGTGCCGATCACCCAGATCAGGAACAGATAAAACGTGCCGATATAGAGCCGCTTGCGCGACACATCGATGCTCAGTACCCCGTCAGCCATCTGCACATTGATCCGGATGAACCCCGGCGTGGTATTCCACGCGACATTGAACGGCCTGTGCAGATTCTGCGCCAGCCCGCGGGCAAGATCGTCATCCACCGGGCCCGGCGCATCGGGCGGCGGCATGCGCCGCAGCACCTGGTTGCGGAAAAACACGGTGGTGAACTGAAAATACCGGTCGGTCTCCTTGATGATGAGCCCCCGCGTATCCGGCGCGCGGTCGATCTCATCGATCATGAACCCCACCTCGCCAGCCACCCCCCCGGCCAGGCGGCGGGAAAGCTCGTTGAGGTGATTGCCATAAAACAGCAGCAGCGCCACCGCCTGGAGCAGCACCAGCGGGATCAGCACGATCAGCAGCGAGCGGCCAAAGAGGGTGCGCGGCAGAAACCTGCGCAGCACCCGGTCGGCCGAAAATCCGCCGGGGCGTAATTTCATGGCCCCGGTTTCAGCGTATAGCCCTTGCCGCGCACGGTGTGCAGAAACCGCGGCTCACGCGGGTCCGGCTCTATCTTGCGGCGCAGGCGTGTCACCTGCACGTCGATGGCGCGCTCGTTCACATCATCCAACCCCAGGGCCGCCGCCAGCGCCTCGCGTGAGAGGATCTCATGCGGGCGGGCGGCCAGCGCCATCAGCAGCGCAAGCTCCGCCCCGGTCAGCCGCACCCGGCTGTTCGGCCCCACCAGCTCGGCGCGCGATGCGTCAAACATCTTGCCGCCCAGCTGCAACGGCCCGGCGGGCAATACCGGCGGCTGCGCGCGGCGCAGCATGGCGCGGATGCGCGCCAGCAGCACCCGCGGATCAAACGGCTTGCCCAGGTAGTCATCCGCCCCGGCTTCGAAACCCGCGATAATATCCTCCGGCGCATCGCGCGCGGTGAGCAGCAGTATCGGCATATCGGGCGCGCGCTCGCCGCGCAAGCCGCCGGTCAGCTCCAGCCCGCTCTCGCCCGGCATCATCACGTCCAGCACCATCAGGTCAAAATCCATGAAGCGCAGCTTGTCACGCGCCTGCGCGGCGGATTCCGCCATCGTCACCCGGAATCCCTGCTCGGTGAGGTAGCGGCTCAACAGCCCGCGCAGGCGCGGCTCATCATCAACGACGAGAATATGCGCCCCTTCGCTGCTCATCGCACCGGCCTTAACGCGCGCCCCGGCTGCGGTGGGCGTCCAGGCTGTCGATATAGTCGCGCCCCTGCTTCAGGGTCAGCCCGCGCAGCACCCGGCGGAATCCTTCCACCGCCGGCCCGCCTGCTTCCCGGTAGGCCGCGAGAAAACGGTCCCGCTGGCAGTCGAACAGCCGCCGCTCCAACGCCTGGCCCTTCTCGGTGAGGGTGAGCAGCCGCTGCCGCCGGTCCTGCGCACCCGCCGTCTGCGCCACGTAGCCATCGCGGATCAACGGCCCCAGCACACGGGTCAGGCTCTGTTTGGTAATGCCCAGAAACGCCAGCAGCTCCCCCACCGTCAGCCCCGGCTTGCGGCCGATCCAGTGCAGCGTGCGATGGTGCGCCCGCCCCAGCCCAAACTCTGACAAAATCGCCAGCGGCGCGGCGGTGATGTCGCGCATCGCGAAAAACATCATGTCCTGCGCAACCCGCAACTCCTCCTCGCGCAGAAACAACAAGCCCGCGCCCGGCTGCGCATGGGTCGAGCCGGCCGGCAGATCACGCTTCAAACGGTTAAGAACTTGAGTTGGAGTGTCTTGCATGGCAGATTCGCAATCTTACGAGGTTTCCAGTACCTATTATGACAGTATAGCTTACTTATCTACAAGGGGTTTCCGCCATAATATCACGGTGTATGATTGTTTTAGGATGATGCCCCCTGGCGTCAACTTAAAATTATGCGCTCATTTACCGGCTCAAAACCGCCAACCCGCCGCCTGTTCGCCACCAGCCTTACCGGAGTTTTTTAACCATGCCGCTTATCCCTTTCGACGATCGTGACGGATTCATCTGGTGGGACGGCAAGCTGATCCCCTGGCGCGACGCGAAGATTCATGTGCTCAGCCACGGGCTGCACTACGCCTCCGCCGTGTTCGAGGGCGAGCGCGCCTATGCCGGCAACATCTTCAAGCTCCAGGCGCATACCGAGCGGCTGATCAATTCCGGCAAGGTCCTGGGGTTTGAAATTCCCTACACCGCCGATGAGATCAACAAGGCGTGCTACGAAGTCATGGCCGCCAACAATCTGACCGACGCCTACATCCGCCCCATCGCCTGGCGCGGCACGGAGCAGCTCGCCGTCTCCGCCCAGCACACCAAAATCCACCTTGCCATCGCCTGCTGGAACTGGCCCAATTTCTTGGGCGCTGACCGTCTCAAGGGTGTGACCCTGCAAATCGCCCATTGGCGCCGGCCGCACCCGCAAACCGCACCCACCGCCTCAAAGGCGGCCGGGCTGTACATGATCGGCACGCTCTCCAAACACACCGCCGAGGCCGCCGGCTTCACCGACGCGCTGATGCTCACCTGGGACGGTTTTCTGGCTGAATCCACCGGCGCCAACATGTTCCTGGCCATTGACGGCAAGCTCCATACCCCGATCCCTGACTGCTTCCTTGACGGCATCACCCGCCGCACGATCATTGCGCTGGCCAAGGCCCGCGGCATCGAGGTCATCGAGCGCCACATTCCACCTGAGGATCTCGCCTTGGCGCAGGAGGTTTTCCTCGCCGGTACCGCCGCCGAGGTCACCGCGGTCCGCCAGATCGACAATCACCACTTCACCCCCGGCCACATCACCGAGACCCTGCTGCACGACTACGAAGCCCTGGTTCTCATGGCGCCCGAGGAAGTCGCCAAGCGCGCCGCCTGAGGTCAATCAAATAAGTAGAGGGCGATGACAATCGCCCTCTACTTGCCCTCCTCCGTGGGCTTGTCATGCTTGGCGTGCCAGGCATCCATGAGTTTAAGCACCGTGGCCGCCGTTTCCTCGATGGAGCGGCGCGTTACGTCGATAGCCGGCCAGCCCCGCGCGTTGCACAGCCGCCTGGCCCATAGCAGCTCCTTTTCCACCGCTTCAAAATCCACATATTCGCCGTTATCCTTCTGGGCAAAGCCCGGCTGCGCCCCCGCGCCGATCAGGCGCAGGCGGTGGCGGCGAATATCGATCAGCGATTTCGGGTCGATGGTCAGGCCGATCACCGGACAGCTCGGGTCTTTCAGCAATTCCGGCGGCTCAATTCCCGGCACCAGCGGAATATTGGCGGCCTTGATGCCTCTGTTGGCAAGGTAGAAGCAGGTTGGCGTCTTCGACGAGCGGGAGACGCCAACAAGCACGACATCCGCCTCCGCCATGCCCCGGTGCGCCTGCCCGTCATCGTGCGAAATCACATAATGCATGGCGTCAATGCGGCGGAAATAATCGGCATCCAGCACATACTGGCGCCCTGGCTTATGCTTCGCCGGGGCGCCGAACTGCCCCTGCAGCAGCTCCAGCAGCGGGTCCAGCACATGCAGCAGCGGCACGCCCAGGCGCGCGCAGGCCGCATCCAGCTCCTCGCGCAGCGCGGTATCCAGCAAGGAACACAATACCAGCCCCGGTTCGGCGTGAACTCCCTCCAGCACGCGGTGCAGCTGCAATCGTGAACGAATCAACGACCAGCGATGGTAATTAACCTGGCTTTCATCAAACTGGGCCACAGCTGCTCTTGCCAGCGCACTTAATGTGTCGCCGGTCGCGTCGGATATCAGGTGTATATTGTGTTTATAACTTTCCATGCCGCTGTTGATAGCGTGGATTGTTTTCCCGCGCGCGGAGAATTTTCCGGTGACCGGGGATAAAGTTACGAAACAATAAACTGGGGATGCTTCCGAGGGGGTCCCCTACTCACTTGTGGGAAAACTACCCCGATACGTTAGAATCAACAGCTTAAAGCTTGTATCTTGCTGTGGATAACCTTGTGGATTTTATCCATGCTTGCCTTAACCCCCGCTATCCACAGGGTTCCACTGCCCCCCCCCTTCGTTTAACTTAAAAGAGATAAAGAGGGTGGTTTTCCCCCCTCCCCGCCATTCCCGATTTTTCTTCCCAATGGGTTTTAGAACCCGCCATCTTGCTCTAAGCGGGGGTTATGAAATTACTGCGTGTGTTGAACGGCGAGGCCATCTCGCCGCCGCCGGTGTGGCTGATGCGTCAGGCCGGGCGATATCTGCCTGAATACCGCGCCGTTCGCGGCCAGGCGGGAGACTTCATCTCGCTCTGCCTGAACCCGGAACTCGCCGCAGAAGTCACCTTGCAGCCCATCCGCCGCTATGGGTTTGACGCCGCGATCCTCTTTTCCGACATTCTCATCCTCCCCATGGCTCTTGGGCAGGGTCTGCGCTTTGCCGAAGGCGAGGGCCCGCTCCTGCCGCCGCTGCAAAACACCGCCGGGCTGAACATAGCCGCCGCCCCAGGCGTCTATGCGCCGGTGCTGGAGACCGTGCGGCGTGTCCGTGCAGCCCTGCCACCGCAAACCGCGCTCATCGGCTTTGCAGGCGGCCCCGCGACCGTGGCTTGCTACATGCTGGACGGCAAAGGCGGCGGTGAATTTCCGCGCACCCGCGCCTTGGCGTATGAAAATCCCGCTTTGGTGCAATCGGTGCTGGATATTCTGGTGGAATCCACCATCACCTACCTGCAAGGCCAGATTACCGCCGGGGCCAACTGCGTCATGCTGTTTGAGAGCTGGGCCGGTATTTTCCCCGCCCCGCAATTCCGCCAATTCGTCATCGAACCGAACCGGCGCATCGTCTCCGCGCTCAAATCCGCCAATCCGGGCCTTAAAATCATTGGCTTCCCCCGGCTGTGCGGCCTGCTGCTGGGCGAATATGTGCGCGAAACAGGGGTGGACGCGGTCAGCCTGGACACGGTGACGGACCCGGCCGCCGCCATCGCCGCCTGCCCGCCCGGCACGGTGTTTCAGGGCAATCTGGACCCGCTGCTGCTCAAATCCGGCGGCCCGGCGCTGGAGACCGAGGTTGCCCGGCTGCTGCAAATCTTCCGCGGCACCCCTCACGTCTTCAATCTCGGCCACGGCATCACCCCTGATGTGCCGCCGGAAAATATCGCGCGGCTGATGGAACTGATCCGCAACAACGAGATGCCTGCATGAAAACCGCCATCGTCCTGTTCAACCTTGGCGGACCCGATAGCCCGGCGGCGATAAAAAAATTCCGCGTCAATCTGTTTTCCGATAAAGCGATCATCCGCGCGCCGATTTTCATCCGTTTCTGGCTGGCCCGGCTCATCGCGCGGTCCTCAGCCAAGGCGGCGGAA
>JAJZCG010000096.1 GCA_021846225.1 Pseudomonadota bacterium
CCGCGCGGGCGATCCTGCTGCTTGTTACCGCCGCGCCGGGGCGCCTGCTGCCGACCATCCGCAGCCGCTGCCGTGCCCTGGCGCTCTCGCCGTTGCCCGAGAGCGATGTGGCGGCGCTGCTGGCGGACTACGCCCCTGAATTGGGTGCCGATGAGAGGGCGCGGCTGGCCGGGCTGGCAGAGGGGAGCATCGGCACGGCGCTTACCTTGGCGGCGCAGGGCGGCGTGGCGCTGGCCGGGCTGGTCGATGAGGTTCTGGCCGCGCCGGTTGCCCCCGCCCGCGCGCAGGCCATTGCAGACACTGTTGCGCGCGCCGTGGAGGGGTTGGACCATTTCGAGACCTTCTTCACCCTGCTGCGCGCGGAGCTGGCCGGGCGCACCCGCGCCGCCGCCCGCGCCGGGCAGAACCCGGCCCGGCTTGCGGGTGAGGTTACGCTCTGGCAGGAGTTGGGGCAGCTTGAACGTGAGACCGCCGGTCTCAATCTTGATAAACGCGCCGCGGTGATCGTGGCGCTCAGCCAGTTGCACAGGTCATGAACAAACAAAAATTTTATATCACCACGCCAATCTATTATGTGAACGGCGCGCCGCATCTTGGCCACGCCTATACCTCGGTCGCCGCCGATGTGCTGGCCCGCTTCAAGCGGTTGGACGGGTTTGACGTGTTTTTCCTCACCGGCACTGACGAGCACGGCCAGAAAGTGGAAGCCGCGGCGCGCGTGGCGGGCATTGACCCGCAGAGTTTCACCGATAACGTCTCCGCCGATTTCCAGGACATGGCGCGGCGGATGAATATCTCCAACGATGATTTCATCCGCACCACCGAGGCCCGCCACAAGGCAAGCGCGCAGGCCATCTGGCTGAAATTACAGGAAAACGGAGCCATCTACCTCGGCGCTTATGAGGGCTGGTACGCGGTGCGCGACGAGGCTTTCTACGATGAGGAGGAGCTCACAACCGCGCCCGACGGCAGCAAAAAAGCCCCGAGCGGCGCCCCGGTGGAATGGGTGATCGAGCCGTCATATTTCTTTAAACTCAGCGACTTTCAGGACAAACTTCTGGCCTATTACGAGGCCAACCCGGATTTCATCGCCCCGCAGGCCAAGCGCAACGAGATCCTCTCCTTCGTGCGCGGCGGCCTCAAAGACCTCTCCATCAGCCGCACCAGCTTCTCCTGGGGCATTCCGGTGCCGGGCGATGAGAAACATGTGATGTACGTCTGGCTGGATGCGCTGGTGAACTACCTCACCGCCGCCGGATACCCAGACCTTAACGGCCCGCGCGGGGCGTATTGGCCCGCCAGCCTGCATCTGGTCGGCAAGGAGATCATCCGCTTCCACGCCGTGTACTGGCCGGCCTTCCTCATGGGCGCAGGGCTGGCGCTGCCGGAAAAAGTGTTCTCGCACGGCTGGTGGACGGTAGAGGGCGAGAAGATGAGCAAATCGACCGGCAATTTCATTGATGTGCGCCCGCTGGTGGACGAATTCGGCCTGGATAGCGTGCGCTTCTTCCTGCTGCGCGAGGTGCCCTTCGGCAATGATGGCGATTTCTCCCGCAAGGCGTTGATCTCGCGGACAAATGCGGAGCTGGCCAACGGCATCGGCAATTTGGCGCAGCGCACGCTCTCCTTCATCGCCAAAAACGCCGGCGGCGTGGTGCCGCCCAAAGGCGCGCTGCATGAGGCTGACCATGTGCTGCTGGAACTGGCCGGGGAACTGCCGGAGAAGGTGAGGGGCGTGCTCAATCGCCTGGCCTTCCATGAGGCGCTGGACGAGACCTGGAAGCTGATCCGCGCCGCCGATGGCTATATCGACCATCAGGCGCCCTGGACCCTGCGCAAGACAGACACAGACCGCATGAACACCGTGCTGTTCGTGCTGGTCTCGGTGCTGCGCGTGGTGGCGGTTCTGCTGCAGCCCTTCATGCCCGAAACCATGGAAAAGCTGCTCGGCCAGCTAGGCGTGGCGGCGGATGCGCGCGATTATGCCGCGCTGGATACACCGCTGGCCGAGGGTACGCCGCTGCCCGCCCCAGCCGGGCTGTTTCCCCGCTTTGTCGAGGTGGAGGCCAAATAATGCTGGTCGATACGCATTGCCATCTCGACTACTTCAACCAGCCCGGCGAGGAAGCCGAGGTGGTGGCGCGCGCCCGCGCCGCCGGGGTGGAAACCCTGGTGACCATCGGGGTCACTCTCGAACAATCTCAACAAGCCATTGACATTGCAGAAAAATATGATAATGTCTGGGCCTGCGTCGGGGTTCACCCCAACCATGCGGCGGATGTTCTGCCGGTTGCCACGCCGGAGATGATCGCCGGGATGGCGAAACACCCGAAGGTGATCGGCATCGGCGAGAGCGGGCTGGATTATTTCTACGAGAAAGCCTCGCGTGAGGTGCAGGAGGAGAATTTCCGGGCCAATATCCGCGCCGCGCAAATCTCCGGCCTGCCGCTGGCCATCCATGCGCGCGATGCCGATGACGATATCATCCGCATTCTGCAAGAAGAACGGGCAGGGGGCGGCGATTTCGGCTTTTTGCTGCATTGCTTCTCATCAACCCGCAAACTGGCCGAGGCGGCGGTGGCGATGGGCGGCTATATCTCTTTCTCCGGCATCCTTACCTTCCCTAAGTCGTTGGAACTGCGGGAAATCGCCGCGGACATGCCGTTGGAGCGCCTGCTGGTGGAAACTGACGCGCCCTACCTCGCCCCGGTGCCGTTCCGGGGCAAGCGCAATGAGCCGGCGTATGTCGGGTATACCGCCAAAGTATTATCTGAAATCAAAGGGATAACGCCCGAAGCGCTGGCAGAGCGCACGACCCGGAATTTCCACACCCTCTACGGCAAGGCGGCATGAAGGTCACGCTGCTGGGGGTCGGCGGCTCAGCCGGGCTGCCGCAGATCGGCGGTCCCGGCGGCTTTGGCGACTGGGGCAAGACTGACCCCGCCGAGCCGCGCAACCGCCGCACCCGCTCCAGCATCGTCATTGAATCCGCTGAAAACAAACGAATCCTGGTCGACACCGCGCCGGATCTGCGCTCGCAGCTGGTCTCTTGCGGTATCGGCCGCATCGACGCGCTGGTCTACACCCACGCCCATGCCGACCATATCGCCGGGCTGGATGAAATCCGCATTCTCAACCGGCTGCTGGGCGCGGCCTTGCCCACCTACACTGATGCGCGCACCTGGGCCGAGTTATACCAGCGCTTTGACTACGCCTTCCGCCCGTTTGACGGCGGCTTCTTCTTCCGCCCGGTGCTGACGCCGCACACGATCGAGCCAGGCAACATCGTGGAAATCCAAGGGCTTCCCGTGCGCTTCATCGACCAGGACCACGGCACAATGCGCTCGCTCGGCCTGCGGGTGAAAAACCTGGCCTACTGCACCGATGTCGTGCGGCTGGATGAGACCGCGCTCAGCGCAATGGAAAACCTCGACGTGCTGGTGATCGACTGCTTCACCCCAGGCCCGATCCACCCGACGCACGCCAATCTGGCCACCGTGCTGAGCTGGGTGGAGCGCCTGCGCCCCCGGCGCACGGTGCTCACGCATCTGGGGCCGGATATGGACTACCAGCACCTGCGCGCCACGCTGCCCGCCGGGGTGGAACCGGGATATGATGGCATGGTGATCGAAGCCTGACCGCTATCTGACTTTCCATAATATATATTCTGCGATTTATCTTGGCGGGCGAAATCACACGGTTCGCGACCCCTGCCACTGTTCAAAGCAACTGTTCAAACGTCCAGAAAAATCGTCCCGTCTTTCTCGCTCGCCGGCAGCGTTTGCAGCCCGGCGGGCTTCTTGCCCATGGCCAGCGCGCTCTGCGCCCAGCCGGGCAGCGGCATCCCGAGGAGATTTTTCACCCAGTCCATGTTCCGGCCCGAGCAGATGTCAAACTTCGAGCCATGAAACGGGCAGGTCACCGCCCCGCCCTCAATTTTGCCCTTGGTCAGCGGCATGCCCAGGTGCGGACATTTGTTCACAAACGCCCGCGCCTTGCCGCCAACACGCGTCAACGCGACGGAGCGCCCCGCCACGTTGACGACATGCAGCGCGCCTTCGCGCACCTCGCCGGATTTGGCGGCTTCAATCTGGCTCATCCTGGTACCCCCCTGAAAAATAAGTCCGCGCCTGCCTTCGGCCTATCATTCCTGAGGCATGGGGGCTTATTTCTCAAGCGGTAACTGCGTGAGCCCTGGTATCAGAGCGGCGGACCGCCAAAACCCATCATCATCCCAGGCCCCCAGCCATCCCGGCCAAAGCCCCGGCCGCATCCGCCCCTGCCAGCCTCGGCCAACCCGGGTAGAAGCTCGCTGGCCTGCCCGCTCTGATACGCGCTCAGATGCGGCAGCAGAGCCTTGGCGGCGGCCTGTTGCGCGTCAAAATCCTGCTTACGCAGGTCGATCATCTGGCGCATCAGGCTGAAGCGCGCATCCGGATCTTTCGCGGCGGTGGCGTTGTTTTGCCAAAGTGCGCGCATGCCCGTCCACATGGTGTGGTCAGCCGTGGTCACGGCGGTTGTGTAGGCATCCCATGCAGCGCCTTGCGCCGCCGTGATGTTCAACTCCTGCTTCAGCGAATCGAACATACCCACCCTGCCCGGCCCGCCTGGGCCGTAGCCGCCGCCCCAGCCGTTCATCATGGCGGGGCCAGGGCCGTAACCGCCGCCCCAGCCGTTCATCATGCCGGGGCCGTAATTGGCTGTTGGCGCCGCCTGGTCCGGCGTTGTTTGCGCGGCGGAATACGCCGCCAGCCCCCCGAACAACAAAACTGCGCTACCGAAAACCGTAAGTCCACGTAAAGGCCGCATCGCATAACTCCTTACTTTGCGTCTGTTCTACTGACAGCAACCAGCGTCCGCGTGCCATGATCTGTGTCAACAACAGGATAATTCGCGCCAAACTCTTCACACAACGCGGGTGAGTGTGGTCTAACCGGGTTTTAATGACATCTCCTAAGCATCTGCTCGGTATCGAGGGGTTAAACCCCGTCGCCGTCACCTCGTTGCTCGACCTCGCGGAGAGCTACGTCCTCCTCAACCGCTCCGGCAAAACCCAGCGGGATTCCCTGCGCGGGCGCACGCTCATCAACCTCTTCTTCGAGGATTCGACGCGCACCCGCACCAGCTTCGAGCTGGCCGGCAAGCGCCTGGGCGCGGATGTGATCAACATGTCCGTCTCCACCTCCTCGGTCACCAAGGGCGAGACCCTGCTGGACACCGCGGCGACCCTCAATGCCATGAACTGCGACCTGCTGGTGGTGCGCCACAACCGCTCCGGCGCCCCGGCCCTGCTGGCGCAGAAGGTGGAAGCCTCGGTCATCAACGCCGGGGACGGCACGCATGAGCACCCCACCCAGGCGCTGCTGGATGCCCTGACCATCCGCCGCCGCAAAGGGCGCATCTCCGGCCTCACGGTCGCGATCTGCGGCGACATCGCGCATTCGCGCGTCGCGCGCTCCAACATCCTGCTGCTCACCATGATGGGCAATTTCGTGCGGGTCGTCGGCCCGCCCACGCTCATTCCCTCCGGCATCGCGGCCGCGGGGGTCACCGTGTGTCATGACATGGAAGAAGGTCTGCGCGGCGCGGACATCGTGATGGCCCTGCGCCTGCAAAAAGAGCGCATGTCCGCCGGGCTGATCCCCTCCTCGCGCGAGTTCTTCGCCTATTACGGGCTGGACCGGCGCAAGCTCGGCTTCGCCAAGCCGGACGCGCTGGTGATGCACCCCGGCCCGATGAATCGCGGCGTCGAGATCGATAGCGACGTTGCCGACGACCCGGTGCGTTCGCTCATCAGGGAGCAGGTGGAAATGGGCGTGGCGGTGCGCATGGCCGTGCTGGACGCCCTGGCGCGCGGGGAAATCCTATGATCCTGTTTCGTAAAATCCGGTATCTGGACAGTGCCGCGCAGGCGCTGGTTGCAGGCGAACTGCTGGTGCGGGATGGCCGCATCGCTGATTTTGGCCCCTCGCTCGGCCAGCCCGATGGCGCCACGATCATCGAGGCCGAGGGCGCGGTGCTCTGCCCCGGCCTGGTGGATATGCGCGCCAGCCTGGGCGAGCCGGGGTTTGAATACCGCGAGACCATCGCCAGCGCGGCGGCGGCGGCGGCGGCGGGCGGCATCACCACCATCGCCGTGCTGCCAGACAGCTCCCCCCCCATCGACGACCCCGCTTTGGTCCACCTCATCACCGCGCGCGGTGATGAGACCGGCAGTCTCAGCCTGCTGCCTTATGCCGCCGCCACGCGCGGCTGTGCCGGGCAGGAGCTGGCCGAATACGGGCTGCTGAAAGCCGCCGGGGCCATCGCCTTTACCGACGGCGCCAAAACCATCGCCTCCTCGCGCCTGATGCGCCTCGCCCTGAGCTACGCCAGCGGTTTTGGCATGCGCATCGTGCAGCACCCCGAGGATGCGGAGCTGGCCAAAGGCGGCGCCGCCACCAGCGGCGCGCGCGCCAGCTGGATGGGCCTGCCCGGCATTCCCGCCGCCGCCGAGGCCATCTGCGTCGCGCGTGACATCCGCCTGGCCGAGCTGGCCGATGGCGCGGTGCATTTCGCCCATGTCACCACCGCCGAGGCCCTGGCGCTCATCCGCCAGGCCAAGGACAAGGGCCTGCGCGTGACCTGCGACACCGCCCCGCCCTATTTTGACCTCAACGAGACCGCCATCGGCGGCTACCGCACCTATGCCAAGCTCTCGCCGCCGCTGCGCGCGGAGGCTGACCGCCAAGCCGTGCTGGCCGGCCTGCGGGACGGCACCATCGACGCCATCGCCTCCGACCATCAGCCGCGTGATGCCGACGACAAGCGCCTCCCCTTCGCCGAGGCCTCGCCCGGCGGCGCCGGCCTGGCAACGCTGCTTGGCGTCACCTTGGCGCAGGTGCAATCGGGCCACCTCACGCTGCCCCAGGCGCTGGCCCTGCTCACCGCCCGCCCGGCCGCGTGGCTCGGCATCGGCGCGGGTGTCATCGCCAAAGGGGCGCCCGCGGATTTGTGCCTGTTCCACCCGGAGCGCTCCTGGCAGGTGAACGCCGGGCAGATGCCGGGCAAGGCGCAGAACACGCCCTTTGACGGCCGCGCCCTGGAAGGCGTGGTCCTGGGCACCTGGAAAAACGGCGCAAGGGTCTACGGATGACGCTCTTTCTGCTCTGCGTGTCCGGCTATATCATCGGCTCCATCCCCTTCGGCCTGCTGCTCACCCGCGCCGCCGGTCTGGGCGACATCCGCGCGATCGGCTCAGGCAACATAGGCGCCACCAATGTGCTGCGTACCGGCAACAAGAAGCTTGCCGCCGCCACCCTGCTGCTGGACGCTCTAAAGGGCACGCTGGTGGTGTTCTTCGTGCGCCATTACGGCGCTGGCGGCGTGTTTCTGGCGGCGCTGGCGGTGTTTCTCGGCCATCTCTACCCGGTTTGGCTGGGGTTTAAGGGCGGCAAGGGCGTTGCCACGGGGCTTGGTGTGTTCTGGGGCGTGTGCTGGCCGTTGGGGGCGCTCTGCTGCGCGCTCTGGCTTGCCGTTGCCTTCACGCTGCGCCGCTCCTCGCTCGCGGCGCTTTCCGCCTTCGCCGTCTCCCCCGTGGCCGCCTGGTATTTCCAATCCTGGAAAACCGCCTTGCTGGCGGGCATCATCGCGGCGCTGGTGTTCTGGAAGCATCGCGCCAACATCGCGCGGCTGCTGGCCGGCACGGAGCCTAAAATCGGCCAGAAGGCGTAATGCACCCCGACATTGACCGCCTGCGCCTGGTCCGTACGGAGAGCGTCGGCCCCATCACCTACCGCCGCCTGCTCGCGCGCTTCGAAACCCCGGCCGAAGCCCTCTCCGCTCTGCCCGAGCTGGCCCGCGCCGGCGGGCGTGCCACCGCCCCGCGCATTCCAACGCCCGCGGAGGCCGAAGGCGAGTTCACCGCCCTCGCCCGCCTGGGCGGCCGGTTCATTTTTCTCGGCACGCCGGACTACCCCGCATACCTGGCCCAGTTGCCAGACGCGCCGCCGGTCATCGCCGTGCTGGGCGATGCCAGCCTGCTGCACAGCCGCGCCATCGGCATCGTCGGGGCGCGCAACGCCTCGGCCAACGGCATGCGCATGGCTGAATCCCTTGGCGCGGAACTGGCCTCGACCCTCACCGTCGTCTCCGGCCTGGCGCGCGGGATCGACGCCGCCGCCCACACCGGCGCCCTGCGCACCGGCAAGACCATCGCGGTGATCGCGGGCGGGCTGGACCTGCCCTACCCGCCCGAGAACGAGAAGCTGCAACGCCTCATCGCGCAATCTGGCGCCGTGGTGGCCGAGGCCCCGCTCGGCACCGCGCCCATCGCCCGCCATTTCCCCAAGCGCAACCGCATCATCGCCGGGCTGGTGCTGGGCCTTGTGGTCATCGAGGCGGCGGCCCGCTCCGGCTCGCTGCTCACCGCGCGCATGGCGCTGGAGGCCGGGCGTGAGCTGTTCGGTGTCCCCGGCTCCCCGCTGGACCCACGCTCCCATGGCGCCAACGGCCTCATCCGCCAGGGCGCCCACCTCACGGAATCCGCCGCCGATGTTCTGGCCAACCTGCCGGACCACCCCACCCGCCAGGGCCTGGGCCGTGACCCGATGTTCCAGCACG
>JAJZCG010000008.1 GCA_021846225.1 Pseudomonadota bacterium
TCAGCAAGCTCAAGCAGTTCAGACGGGTGGCAACACGCTTCGAGAAAACCGCACAAAACTACCGGGCCGTCGTCACACTCGCCGCAATCGTCCTATGGCTAAGGTAAGTGTCCACACCTCCTAGCGCAATTGCGGGTTGTCGAAGAGGGGGTTGCGCCAGCGGTGCATGGCCCGGCTCAACCCCGCGGCCAGCTCGCGCTTTTGCGCCTCGCCCAGCGCGCGCGCCACCTCAAAACTCTTGCCGCGCGAGGAAAACAACAATTTCGGCACCGTGCCCGGGCGCTCTTCCAGCACCACGTTCAGCCAATCCGGCGCCACCGAGAAGCTGGTGCGCCGGCCGTGCACATCCGTGCGGGTGACCGCCAGCAGCTCCTCGCTCAGGCTGATCGTCTCACGTTCACGCGCCGCGCGCATATTCAGCCAGAACAGACAGACCGCCATGAGCATGTCCGCGATGTTGAAGCCGATGACGGGCCAGGCGCCCAGATGCGCCATTTCGCTGGTTATCAATAATGAAACCGCGATCATCCCGCCCATCACCATGAACATGGCGCGGTAAGACAGGCTGCGATGGGGTTTGATCACGGCCTCGAAAATCAGATTTTTGCTCCCCGCACTGGCGGTCTGCGCGTCCATAACGCATAAATCGTATGGATATGGCGGTGGGCAAGGAAAAAAATCAACGGATGATGAAACGGGCGGACATCCGGGCGTTTCTGGAGGCGATTTCCGGCGGCAACGCCAATCCGCGCACCGAGCTGGACTACGCCACCCCCTACCAGCTGCTGGCCGCGGTCATGCTCTCGGCCCAGGCCACTGATGTCTCGGTCAACCGCGTGACCAGAACCCTCTTCGCCGATGCGCCCACGCCGCAGGCCATGGTGGCGCTGGGCGAGGCGGGCATCGCGCAGCGGATTCAATCCATCGGCCTGTGGCGGGCCAAGGCGAAAAACCTGGCCATGCTCTCGCAACTGCTGCTGGAGCGCCATGGCGGCGCGGTGCCGGGCGAGCGCGCGGCGCTGGAGGCGCTGCCCGGCGTGGGCCGCAAAACCGCCAACGTGGTGCTGAACGAGATTTTCGGCCAACCGGCGATGGCGGTGGATACGCATATATTCCGCCTGGGCAACCGCACCGGGCTGGCGCCGGGCAGCACCCCGCGCGCCGTGGAGGACGCATTGCTAAAGCGCATCCCCAAGGACATGCTCAAGCCTGCGCATCTGTGGCTGATTCTGCACGGGCGCTATGTTTGCAAGGCCCGCACGCCGGAATGCTGGCGCTGCCCCGGCGCGGCCTATTGCACCTATGGCGAGAAAAACCTCAGAGCCTGATCGTCTCGCCGCAGTCCAGCGTGAAGAACACGTCCTCCGCAATCCCCGCCGCCTCGCGCGCCGCGGCCAGATCCTGCTCCGGCGCGCCGATCGCCTCGGCGGTCAGCTGGAACGTGCCGAAATGCATGCCGATGGCCCGCTTCGCCGCCAGCGCCGCGAAGGCCTGCACCGCGTCCTGCGGGTTCATATGCACCGGCCCCATGAACCAGCGCGGCTCATACGCGCCGATCGGCAGCAGGGCCAGATCCGGCGCACCCAGCCGGGCGCGGATTTCAGCGAAGAATTTGGTCGCCCCGGTATCCCCGGCGAAATAAATCCTCCGGCCCTGGTGCTCAATGAACATCCCGCCCCAGAGCGTCGTGTTGCGATCATACAAGGTGCGGGCGGCAAAATGCCGCGCCGGCGTTACGGTCAGCACCGCCTCGCCATGGGTGTGGCTTTGCCACCAGTCCAGCTCCACCGCGCCGGGGATTCCCTTTTTGCGCAGATACGCGGCATTGCCCAGCGTGGTCACGATATGCACCTTCGGGAAACGCGCGCGCAGTTTGCGCAGCGAGATGATATCCATATGATCGTAATGATTATGCGACAGCAAAATCAGGTCGACATGCGGCAGATGATGCAGCGCGATCCCCGGCGCGCGGACACGCTTTGGCCCGGCGAATTGCGAGGGCGAGCAGCGCGCGGAAAACACCGGATCGGTGAGAATGCTCAACCCCGGCAGGCGGAGCAGAAACGTGCTGTGGCCGATGAAGCTGACGGTGGGCGGCTCAGCCGCGGGAACGGGGTGATGATTGTTCTCAACATGCCTGGGCCAGCTGGCCCAGGTTTCCGGGTTTCTGCGCAGCCGCGCGCGCAGAATACTAAAAAAGCTCAACCGCCGGCCGTCGGCGGCGCGGGCCGTGGGCTCGGGATTGAAGAAACGCCTGCCGTCGTAATGGTCTGAGATGGGATAGGACATCGCGCTTATCTGGTGCGCGCCCGGCGGATTAAAACCAGCGCCCAGCCCGGCACGGGGAGACGCGCCCGCCGCCTATTTCTTCGCCTCGAACCTGTAAGGGCTGGCGCTGGTGGTCAGCGGGTCGATGCTGAGCCGGTGCGCAAGCGGCGGAAACGCGCGCGAGCGGCAATCCTGGCGCTCGCACAACCGGCAGGAGAGGCCAATGCCCACCGCCGCGGTGGCCAGGTCCAGCCCATCGCCATAAACCAGCTCCCCGGCATGGCTGACATCGCAGCCCATGGCCACAACGCGCACCGGCGGCGGCTCGCCCCAGCGCGCCGGCCGGCCAGCGATGGCGCGGGCAAAGCACAAAAACGTCTCAGTGGCTGAAAGCTGCGCCACCTGCACGCGGATGGTCCCCGGCGTGGCGAAGGCGGAATGAACAATCCAGCGCGGGCAGGTGCCGCCAAAGCGCATGAAGGGAAAACCGGCCGCCGAGAAACGCTTGCTGACATTGCCCGCCGGGTCCACCCGCAAAAAGAAGAACGGCACGCCGCGCGCGCCATTGCGCTGCAAGGTGGAGAGCCGGTGGCACGCCTGCTCGTAGCTCACGCCAAAACGCGCCGCGATGGCGTCAACATCGTAGCGCAGCTGCCGCGCGGTCTCCAAAAAGGCATCATAGGGCATCAGGATGGCGCCGGTGATGTAGTTGAGCAGGCCGATGCGCAACAGCTCCGTGGCATCGCGCGAGGACGGGTTGGCGTCTTTGATGATCGGCTCTATCGCATCGCGCGCCTCCAGCAAGGCAAGCTGAAACGCCATCTGGAAGCCACGGCTCTCGCGCGGCAGATCCTCCGAGAGCGTGAGCAGCCGGGCCTTGGCGTCAAACACCCGCAGCGCGCCGGGCAGCGGCTGCACCCGCACGATCAGCCCATGCACCTGGCGCAACCGCTCGGCCAGCGCGTGGCTGCTGCCGATGGTCTGCGCGTTCAAGGTCTCGTTGATGGCCTCGGCCGCGGCCTCCAGCGCCGGAAAATGGTTCTCATGGTCGTGGAAGAAATCCCGCACCTCCTCATTGGGCAGCATGATCTTGCGCCCAGACGGCAGGGTGATGCCCGAGGACTCCTCGCGCGCCCCGGCCAGGGCGCGGTGCAGCGCCAAAATCGCCCGCGCGCCGTTGGGCGCCGCCGCCAGCGCCTGAATCTCGGCCTCGGGCACCGGCTCTATGGCCAGCTGCGGGTCGGCGAACACTTCGCGCAACGCCACCTCGAACTCGCGCTCCTGCACGCCGGAGAGCGCCGCAAGGTCTACATGCAGAATATCCGTCAGCTTGAACAAGAGCGAGGCGGTGACATTGCGCTGGTCATGCTCAACGAGATTAAGATAACTCGTTGAGATTCCTAATTTTTGCGCCAACCCTTGTTGGGAATACCCCTGCTCCATGCGCAGGCGGCGAATGGTTTTACCAATGGCGGTTTTTGACATAATTTACACATAGCAAAATTTTACAGTAAAGTTAAACACTTATTTCGAGGGCTCAGGCCGAGTTTTCGCTATGCTTCACGGTGCATTGTAAATTATTAACTGGGTTACGCCAATTCACAGCCGACCCAGGAGACCCGCCATGCAGACCCAGACAATCACCGCCAAAACCTCCATCGAAACCATGCAGGGCCATGACTATGATGACGGCCTGGTGCATTCCCACGGCTGGGCCCGCGAATCGCGTGAACGCAAGGCCACGGCACCCGCCCAGGATTATGACGACGGCCTGGTCCATGCCCATGGCTGGGCGATGTCCTCCCCGGAACGCTGAAATAATTTCGCCCCCCGGGCCTGCCCGCCACAAACGGGCTTGACCTGGGGGACGAATCACCCTCAAATACCAACAACAATAAACAAAGAAGCGCATAAGCGCAGCCTGTTCAGGAAACGTCCGCGAACACCCCTGGGTCATTGCTCCCAGGGTTTTTTATTGCCTTTTTCTTTCAGGGTTTCCCGCGGCGGAGAAATCATGGCAACCTGCGCCCATGTCCGCCCGGCCATTCATCCTCACCCCAGACCTGCTGCTCCGCGCCTACCGGCTGGGACTGTTCCCCATGGCGGAATCGCGCGGCAGCAAGACACTGCACTGGCTCGACCCCGAGACACGCGGCGTGCTGCCGCTGGATAAGTTCCACCTGCCCCGCAGCCTGATGAAAACCCTGCGCAGCGGCAAATTCACCGTCACGGCGGATGCTGATTTCCCCGGCACCATCGCCGCCTGCGCCGCCGCACGGGAGAACCGGCCGGAGACCTGGATCAACCAGGAGATCGAGCGGCTCTTCATCGCGCTGTTCCACCTCGGCTTCGCCCATAGCGTGGAGACCTGGCAGAACGGCGCGCTGGTTGGCGGGCTGTACGGCGCCAGCCTGGGCGGCGCGTTTTTCGGCGAGAGCATGTTCTCCACCACGACGGACGCCTCCAAAGCGGCGCTGGTGCATCTGCTCGCGCGGCTGCGCCTGGGTGGCTACACCCTGTTGGATACACAGTTCATCACCACCCACCTGGCCCGTTTCGGCACCGTCGAGATTACGCGCGCCGCCTATCACGCCTTGCTCGCGCAAGCGGTGGAAACGCCCGCGCGCTTCATCGCCAGCCCTGATCCTGCCGTATTGCTGCGCGAAATAGACGCCATGAGGAAAGAATCATCATGAAAATTTTGCCCTTCGTACTTCCCGCGCTGCTGGCCGCAGGCCCTGCCCTGGCAACGCCCGCGTTTCTGCCCACCCGCGATGTCGCCATCACCTATGAGGTGGATACGCCCGGCCGCGCGGCACAAAACTACCTGCTGAATTACGACGCCGCGCAGGAGCTGGCGCGGGTCGAAAATCCCGCCCAGGGCATCTATATCCTGGCCAACCTGCCCTCTGGCCAGGCGCAGGTGGTGGTGCCCGCCTTGCATGCCATCGTGCAGGCGCCTGATTTCTCAGCCCTGACACAGGAAATCTCCACCGCCGGCGGCGCCCAGTTCACCCCGCTGGGCTCCGGGCATTATGCCGGGATGGCCTGCCGGAAATATCTGGTGCTCAACGCCCATGGCTCGGGCACCGCCTGCATCACGCCCGATGGCGTGGTGCTGCATTTCGCCGGGCATGATGAACACGGTTCTGCCGAGGTAACCGCGCTATCCGTCGCCTACGCCCCGCAACCGGCGCAGGATTTCGCCCCGCCTGCGGGATTTTCCGGCTTAACCCTCCCGCCGGGGGCGCTGCAGGCGCTCCTACAGCCGCAATAACTCTGCGAAATCGCCGGCCACCGCACCGGCGATGCGGAATTTCTTATCCCGCGCGGTGGTTCCCGCCTCCTGGGTGATGGCCGCGGGCTTAATGTGCAGCCAATCCGCCAGGGCCTGAATAATCGCCTCGTTGGCCCGCCCATCCTCGGGCGGGGCGGCGACTGAAACCCGCAACCGCGCCTGCGGCCAGCCGGGGCTTGGGGCGGCGGCGATCACCGGGCCGACGCTCACCCGCTTCGCGCCAGGATGCGCCTTCACCGCCACAATCAGCCCGGCCGCCGTTTCAAGCCAGAAGCGCACCGCCCAGCCTATTGCCCGGCGACAAAGCGCTCCAGCCAGTGGATCGTGTAATCGCCATCAATAAACTCCGGCGCCTCCAAAATCTTCTCATGCAGCGGAATCGTGGTCTTGATCCCGGTGATGACAAACTCCCGCAACGCGCGGCGCATGCGGGCAATCGCCTCATCGCGCGTGCGCCCATAGCTGATCAGCTTGGCGATCAGGCTGTCATAATGCGGCGGCACACGATAACCGGCGTAGAGAGCCGAGTCGACGCGCACGCCAAGCCCGCCGGGCGGATGATACATCACCACCGTTCCGGGCGAGGGCGCAAAGGTTTCCGGGTCCTCGGCGGTGATCCGGCATTCAATGGCATGGCCCGCGAGGTGAATGTCCTTCTGGGTGTAGCCCAGCGGCTCCCCGGCGGCGATGCGGATTTGCTCATGCACCAGATCCAGCCCCGAGATCATCTCCGAAACCGGATGCTCCACCTGCAAACGGGTGTTCATCTCGATGAAGGAAAACTGCTCGTCCTGGTAGAGAAATTCCAGCGTGCCGGCGTTGCGGTAGCCGATTTTCCGCAGCGCCCTGGTCACCGTCGCGCCCAGCTCGTCGCGCTGCGCGGTGGTGATGGCCGGGCTGCCCGCCTCTTCCAGCACCTTCTGGTGGCGCCGCTGCAACGAGCAGTCCCGTTCGCCGATATGCACCACGGCGCCGTGGTTATCGGCCAGGATCTGCAGCTCGATATGGCGCGGCTTGTCCAGGTATTTTTCCATGTACACGGCATTGTTGCCAAACGCCGCCCCCGCCTCGGCGCGGGCCTCGTGGAAGGCCGCCGCCAGCTCGTCGGCGCTGTAGGCCACTTTCATGCCCCGCCCGCCGCCACCGGCCGCCGCCTTGATCAGCACCGGGAATTTGATCTTCCCGGCGATCACATGGGCTTCCTCAAGCGTCGCGATCTCGCCGGGGGAGCCGGGAACCAGCGGCACGCCAAGTTCCATCATGGTGGTCTTGGCGGTGATCTTGTCGCCCATCATGCGGATATGCGCCGCCGTGGGGCCGATGAACACCAGGTTATGCGCCTCCACCATCTCGGCGAAGGCCGCGTTCTCGGAGAGAAACCCATAGCCGGGGTGGATCGCCTCGGCGCCGGTGATCAGCGCCGCCGAAATAATCGCCGGCATATTGAGGTAGGAGTCGCGCGCCAGCGGCGGGCCGATGCACACGCTCTCATCGGCGAGGCGGACATGCATGGCGTCGGTATCGGCGGTGGAGTGCACGGCCACCGTGGCGATGCCGAGTTCCCGGCAGGCCCGCTGTATCCGCAGCGCGATTTCGCCGCGATTGGCGATGAGGATTTTCTTGAACATGCTATGCGCCGGTCATTCGATGATCAGCAGGGGCTCGTCGAACTCGACCGGCGCACCAGGCGCCACGAAAATCTGCTTGATGGTGCCCGCGCGCGGCGCCTTGATCTGGTTGAAGGTCTTCATCGCCTCGATCAGCAGCAGCGTCGCACCCGCCTCGACAGTCTGGCCAACGCTCACATAAGGGGCGGCGCCGGGCTCGGCGGAGAGATACGCAACGCCCACCATCGGGCTTTTCACCACGCCAGGGTGCTTGGCCGGATCAACCCTGTGCTCGGCGGCGGCTTCCGGCGCATTCGCGGGGGCATGCACCGGGGCATGGGCAGGGGCGTGGGCCACGGCTGGCGGCGCTATCAGCTGCGTATGCACCTGCGCCAGCGTCCGCACCAGGCGAACCTTGCGGTCGCCTTCCGCCAGCTCGATTTCCGAAAGGCCGGTGTCGCTCAACAGTTCCGCCAGGTCGCGCAGGGTTTTGGGATCGAAGGAAAGGCTCATTGATCTTCTTCCAGAATGTCCGAGAGGGCGATGAGTGCCAGCCTATAGCCTGCAAACCCAAGGCCGCAAATGACCCCGCCGGCAGCGCGCGACACATAAGAGTGGTGGCGGAAACTCTCACGCTTATGGATGTTGGAGAGATGCACCTCGATCACCGGGATGTCGAGCGCGAGAATGGCGTCCATCAACGCGACGGAGGTGTGGGAATACCCGGCCGGATTGATGATGAGCCCGGCCGCGCGGGCACGCGCCTCATGCACCCAGGAGATCAGCTCTCCCTCCAGGTTGCTCTGCCTGACATCGATGGCGATGCCGAGCCCCTCTGCCGTTTCAGCGCAGAAGGTTTCCAGGTCATCCAGCGTGCCGGAGCCATAGACTTCCGGTTCGCGGGTTCCCAGCAGATTAAGGTTCGGGCCGTTCAATACGAAGATAAGTGGTGTCGTCATTTTATCCCCGCTAGCACACCCAAATCGTAGCCGCCAAATTTTACGCGGCGGCGGCCTTGCGAGGGGGGGCGGCTCAGCCGATAATACCGGCATGAGTGTGACGAGCGAAGCAACCCGCATAACGGTAAACGGCGAGCCCCTGGCGGTGGCGCCGGGAATGAGCGTCGCCGGGCTGATCGCGCAGCTGGGGTTGGATACGCGCAAAGTGGCGGTGGAGCGCAATCTGGAGATCGTGCCTCGCTCAACCTATGCGGATGTGCGCCTCACCCCAGGCGATGCACTTGAAATTGTTCATTTTATCGGTGGCGGTTAGATGCAGTCTTATGTAGGTACGGGCGATGAGTGGACCGTGGCGGGGCGCAGCTTCGCCTCCCGGCTGGTGGTCGGCACCGGAAAATACAAGGATCTGCCCACCACGGCGGCGGCCATCGAGGCTTCCGGCGCGGAGATGGTGACCGTCGCGGTGCGGCGCGTGAACCTCTCGGACCGCAACGCGCCGATGCTGCAGGATTATGTAAGCCCGCAGCGATACACTTATTTACCCAATACCGCCGGTTGCTTCACGGCCGATGAAGCGGTGCGCACCCTGCGCCTGGCGCGCGAGGCGGGCGGGTGGAATCTGGTGAAGCTGGAAGTCCTGGGCCCGCCACCCACGCTCTACCCGGACATGCAGGCCACCTTCGAGGCCGCCAAAGCCCTGATCAAGGACGGTTTTGAGGTGATGGTGTACTGCTCGGACGACCCGATCGCCGCGAAACGGCTGGAGGAGATGGGCTGCGTCGCCATCATGCCGCTCGGCGCGCCCATCGGCTCCGGACTCGGCGTGCAGAACCCGCTGATGATCCAGATGATCATCGAGCAGGCGAAAGTGCCCGTGCTGGTGGATGCCGGAGTCGGCACCGCCTATGACGCCACCTTCGCCATGGAGCTTGGCTGCGCCGCCGTGCTGGTGAATTCAGCCATCGCCATGGCCGATGACCCGGTGTTGATGGCGCGCGCGATGAAGGCGGGGGTGGAAGCCGGGCGTTTGGCCTTCCGCGCCGGGCGCATCCCGCGCCGGGGCTTCGCCAGCGCCTCCAGCCCGATGACCGGGCTGATCCGAAGTTAGAACCGCCCGCTGTATTTGGTAATTTAGAGCCGGGCGCGCGTGAGCTTGCAACCCACGGGTATCTGCCCCTCGTAAGGCTGCCATATCTGGGTCTGGCCGAGGAGCGGCAGCCCCAGATACCCCCGCATCCGCAAATCATGGTTCTCATCCAGCGCAATGCTGGCGTGGTAGACATTGCCGTTGCGCGGGTCGAGCACCGTGCCCACCCATTTGGCGGCGCCGTCATCGCTCTTCGTCAGCGCCGTTTGCAAAATCACCTCGCCGCATTGCGGCTGGCCGCGCCAATCCACCGGCATCGGGTCGCCCGGGTGTTTCAGCGCAATGCCAACGATTCGGCCGCAAAGCTGCCCCCCGCATGGCGCCACCTGAATCACGGCGGAATGGTCAGCCGTTAACCAATTGCCTACAGGCACGGCAACGGGGGCGCTGGCAGCCAACGCCGCCCCACCCCCGCAAAGCAAAGCGGCCGCCAGCCAAAAGCCCCGCAAAGAGCGCGGCAAAGAGCGCGGCAAAAAGCGAAGCAAAACAAAGTCTCCCAGACAGATCAGCGATTTTTTTCTTCCGATCCGATGAACCAAACCTACCAAGATTTTAACTCGCTGGACTAGTGAATAACCATGCTGCATTGAGTATTTCGCATAGCTGTTGCAAAAAAAGCACATGCCGCAGCCGTTCAACCCGCCAGCTCCAGGCAGAGCGTCAGCGCATCGCCGCCGGTAGGGTAATAGGCCTTGCGCACCCCCGTCTGCATGAACCCCAGCGCGGCATACAGCGCCCGGGCAGCCGCGTTTTCCACCGCCACCTCCAGATGAATCCTCTTAACGCCCCGCCAGCCCGCCGCGCGAATCGCCTGACGCATCAACGCCCCGCCAACGCCCTGCCGCGGCACGGTAACGCCGACGCTAAGAATCTCCGCCTCGTCCAGCACCACCCGCAACAGCAAGAACCCGCCGCGTTCATCGACGAAACAAACCACTCCGGGCTGGCCCAACAGCACCGCGAAGCTGCGCTCATCCCATGGATCATCGGGAAACGCCGCCGCATGCAGCCGTGCCAGAGCCGCCGCATAGGCGGGTCCTGCCTCTATCACATCCATGATTAAACCGGCGGCGGACGCAGACCCGCGGCGGGTAGCTTCGCCTCCGGCGGATCAACATAAACAGGCTGGGCGGCTTGGGCCGGCAGGCCCGCCGCCTGGCGCGCCAGGGCAGCGTGGGCAACCCACACCGGGTCCAACCGCCTGGCATTGGTCAGCATCACATCCCCTCCGGCCGCGGCCAGAACCGCCGCCACCTCATTGGCGGCATCCCCCGCCACTGCCACGGGCTGCCTGGTCCGCGGCAGATCCGCATCGGCGAACGCCTCGGCAACCCCGTCACGGATCAGAAAAATACGGTTCCTGCGCGCCCTGATCGCCACCCAGAGCGGCCTGTGAAGTACCGGAAACGCCGCCGCATAACTCTGCGCCACTGTAACGCCCAGCAGCGGCCCCCCGGCCGCCGCGGCAAAGCCTTGCGCCAGGGAAATTGCCGTGCGCAGCCCGGTGAAACTACCCGGGCCAATGGTAACGGCCACCTGGGCAATCCGCCGCCCCGCCACCGCCTGTTGCAGCAGCGGCGGCAGCGCCTCTATCAACCCAGGGCGGCCGGGCGCGAAAAGCTTAACAGCCACCGCGCCGTCCTGCGCGAGCACGGCAATCCCCGCCCGCTCGCCCGACGCGTCAATTGCCAGCGTGCTCAAGCGAAAATCGCGGCCTCGTCAAAATCGAGCTTGGGCAGGCGCGCAAACGGGTGTTCACCCGGCACGGCATGGCCGAGATTGATCAGAAAATTCGCCTTCCAACCGCTCTGGCTGAAAAAATTCCGGTTCACGACCGTTTTGTCGAAGCCCGACATCGGCCCGCAGTCGATCCCCAAGGCCCGCGCCGCCATGATCAGATACGCCCCCTGCAAGGTGGAGTTGCGAAAAGCCGTCTCCTCCGCCAGGTCCGGATTGCCCGAGAACCACCCCTTGGCATCCGCCGGCGGGTAAAGCTTTGGCAAATTCATATAAAATACCGGGTCCTGCGCCACAATCACGGTCACCGGCGCCGCCATGGTCTTGTCCAAATTCCCGGCGCTCAGCGCGGGCTTCAGCTTCTCCTTGCCCTCGGGCGTGCGGATGAACACAAAGCGCGCGGGCGAACAATTGGCCGAAGTCGGACCCATTTTCACCAGATCGTAGATGGCTTTGATTTCATCGCCGGTAATCGGCTCTTCGGTAAACTCCCACTTGGTGCGGGCACTGCGGAAGAGGACATCGAGCGCATTATCGTCCAAAGTCATGACTACTCCCTTATCTTCAGGCCGCCTGTGTAACAGACAACACCTCAGGAATGTAGTGCTTCAGCATGTTCTCAATCCCATGCTTGAGCGTCGCGGTGGAGGACGGGCACCCCGCACAGGACCCCTGCATCTTCAGGCTGACCACGCCATCGCGGAAGCCACGGAATATGATATCCCCGCCATCGCCCGCCACGGCGGGGCGCACGCGGGTATCAAGCAATTCCTTGATCTGCGCGACAACCTCGGCATCCGCCGGATCAACGTCCTCGGCCAGCAACGCCGCATGCTCGCTCACAATCGGCCGGTTGGCGAGCAGATGCTCCATCAGCAACCCCAGCACCTGCGGCTTCAGCGCGGCCCAATCGGCGTCCGCGGTTTTGGTGACGGTGACAAAATCCCCGCCGAGAAACACGCGCGCCACGCCCGGCAGGCCAAACAGCGCATCGGCCAGCGGCGAGAGCAGCGCCTCGTCGGCATCAGCGAAATCGGCGGTCAGATCGCCCAAAATCTCCCGGCCGGGGAGAAATTTCAGCGTAGCGGGATTCGGCGTGCCTTCGGTCTCAATAAACATGTGTTTGCTCTCGATCCAATCTGGACCAGTGAGGTCCGGTTCCAGCCTAAATCGGATGTTTTGCCCGCCCTGACAAGGGGCGCCGCGGCGATTGAGCCCCCTTCGCCGGGCATACTGGTCATGCGGCCCGCACTCATGCCCGGCCTCAGCCCCTTGCCGCGCGGCCAAGGCGCGGCAGAATGGCCCCCGTGCGCGCCTGATACCGCCGGTAGGCATCCCCGCGGCTCGCCAGCATGGCTTCCTCCAGCGGCGGCACGCCTGAGGCATAGCGCAGTGTCAGGTACATCAGCACCGGCGCCAGCAGGCTGAGCAGGCTCCAGGGGTTATGTGCCGTCAGCCCCAATGCCGGATAGGCGCACCAAAACAAGCACTCAAACAGATAATTGGGGTGGCGCGAGACGCCCCACAAACCGGTCTCGCAGATTTTGCCCTTGTTCGCGCCATTGGCGCGAAACCGGCGCATCTGCTCATCGGCCAGCGCCTCCCCGGCCACGGCCAGAACCGCAAGCCCCAGGCCCAGCGCGTCCCAGAGCCTGAATGCGGGGTCAGGCAAGCGGGCCGCATACAGCGCGGCGATGGCGAGCATGGCGCTGAACGGCCCCTGGATGAGCACAAACAACAGCAGGTGGCGCTGGAAGCCCGCCCCCTGTGCCACGCGCATCCGCGCATAGCGCGCATCCTCGGGCGCGCCGGCCACGCGCCTGGCGATATGGGTGCCAAGCCGCACGCACCACAGCAGCAGCAAACCCGCAACCATGCCTCGCCGCCAGGCAACCGGGCCCGCCATCAGCGCCGCGAGCGCCGCGATCCCCCCGGTGGCGAAGCTCCAGAACACATCCACCCAACCGGCGTTTTGGGCATAGGCCTGGAACCCCCAGGCCGCCAGCATAACCAGCGTAACCCCCGCGCCAACCGCCGCGCAGGCTAGGAGCATGGCTGCAGCAGATAATGGCTAACCCCCCACGCCTCTCCCCCGGCATGGCCGAAGAGTCCGGCCGTCGCCAGAAAAAACAGCCGCCAGCGGCGCTGCCAGAGCTTCGCCTCCGCGCCATAGGTCTCGCGCAAAATAGGCCGGATGGCCGCCTGGTTGGCGTCGTAATTGGCAAGCCAGGCCAGCGCCGTCTGTTCATAATGCCGCCCGTTCCAGCGCCAGCCGTGCTCCACGCGGAACAAATCGCCAAACTCGCGGATCAGATCATGGCTGGGCATGATCCCGCCCGTGAAGAAATATTGCGCGATCCAATCCGCCTCGTCCTCATGCGCGAAGCGGTAGGGGTGGCTCGCATGGCTGAACACATGCAGGAATAATTTCGCGCCCGGCGCCAGCCAGCTGCGCACCCGGGTGAGCAGGCCGCGCCAGTTGGCCATATGCTCGAACATCTCCACCGACACGATACGGTCAAAGCGCTCCGTGGTGGAAAAATCATTCATATCCGCGGTGATGACCCGTATATTGTGCAACCCCAGGCGGCGCGCCTGCGCCTCGATGAACAGGCGCTGCGGCGTGGAATTGGAAACCGCCGTGATCATGGCTGCGGGAAAGCGCTCCGCCATGAACAGTGTAAGCGACCCCCAACCGCACCCCAGCTCCAATATGCGCTGGCCATCGCGCAATTGGGCGTGGACGAGGGTCTGCTCCAGGGCGCGTTCCTCAGCCTGTTCTAATGTAGCGGCCCCCTCGAACAGGCAGCAGGAATATTTCCGGCGCGGCCCCAGGCATTGGGCAAAAAACGCCGGGGGCAGCTCATAATGCTGGCGGTTGGCGGCCTGCGTATGCTCGGCGATGGGATGCGCCATCATCTCATAAGCAAAACGGGTCGTGCGGATGGGAGCATCGGCCAGCAGGGCTTGGGTACGCCCCACCATGCGCGAGATGCCATAGCGCAGCAGCGTATCTGGCAAGGGCGCGCGCTCGGCGGCGCGCGAGATCTGGGCGGCTAGGTTCATGCGGCACTCCTGAAAGGTTGCACGGCGGTCACAGCGTGGATGAAGGCGAGGCAATCGGGCAGCACCGGCGCCAGAAAGCCGAGCGGCGGGGCGATGGCGCCGATGATCAGCCTGTGGTCGAGCCGGGGATAATAGCGCTCGCGCACATCATCGCCCGCCGCGCGCAGCCGGGCGGCAAGCCGCATGCTGTTTTGCGGCTCCACGGTCGTGTCGCGCAGCCCGGCGGCCAGAAACGCCGGGGGCGCGCCGGGGGTGACAAAATTAATCGGCTGGGTTCTGGCCAGCTCATCCGGCGGACCAAAAATCACCTTGATCACCCGCTCGCGCAGCGGCAGAAAATCATACGGCCCGGCCAGGCCGATAAAGCCTGAAATGTCGCGGTGCGGGTCAAGCCCCACAGCGGCGAGATACGCCGGGTTAAGCGCCAGCATCGCGGCGATGTAAGCGCCCGCGGAATGGCCCATCAGCACCAGCCGGTCCGGATCGCCGCCGAACCGGCCCGCGTTGTTGCGGCTCCAGGCCACGGCGCGCGCGCCATCCTGCAGGAATACCGGGAAGCGCACCGCGGGGTAGACGCGATAATCAGGGATGACCGCGACGATGCCACGCGCCGCCAGCGCCGCGCCAACAAAGCGGTACATCGCCTTGTCGCCGTCCTGCCAGCTGCCACCGTAAAAAAACACCACCACCGGCGCGTCCTTCGCGCCGGCGGGCGCATAAACATCCAACCGGCCGCGCGCCCCCGGCATGTAGCTGATATCATGCGTGACACGCCAATCCCCGCTCCAAGCAGCGGCGTTGAGGACACTCACCGGCGCGATCCAGGCATAGGTGGCAAGGCCGAGCAGCAGCAAAGGTGCAAACGCCAGCTTCATCCTAAAGGCCAAGGCGGTGCTGCACCCGCCCCATCCATCCATCCAGCCGCAACCCGCCTTCCAGCGCCGCGAGGCAGATGCACCCCTCTTCATCGGCACGCGGCTGGTGCAGCACCGTCTCGTCATGCTCGGCGATGTCACCGGGGCCATATTGGCCAGTGCTGTCGCTGTAGCCGCCGTGCAAAATCTGGGTCAGCTCCTGCGCCGCATGAGCATGGCTGACAACCGCGCGAGAAGCCGCCACGCGCAGTAGCATCACATTGGCATCCGGCGCCCAGGGCAGGCGCACCCGGCTGTAGCGCACGCCCCTGCCAAGCCACAGCCAACGGCCGATGTCACAACCCGCCAGCACCGGCGGCAAGGTCATCTCCGGCGGCAAATTGAGCGCCGCCCGGCGCGGGGCGCGCAAAACGGGTGGCGGCGCGGGCCGCTCCTCCAGCCGCGCCAGCACATTGCTGAAAGCCGATGGCGCCATGGCGGCAGGCGCCTCCATCTCCAGCAAGGCGCCGCCCACGGCCTCGAACGCCGCCAGCCGGCCACGGCAATGCGCGCAGCCGTGCAAATGCGCGGCGGTGACGAGCGCCAGCCCGGCACCGAGCCGCCCCGCGGCATGGCGGAGCAAGGTGTCATCGCTAAGGTGGTGTTGGATGCTCATGGTTCAGCCCCCAGCGCATCGCGCAGGCGCGAAAGGGCCAGACGAATGCGGGATTTAACGGTGCCAAGCGGCAGGTTCAACGCCGTGGCGATGCCGGCATGCGGCGCCTCGGAAAAGAAGGAAAGCTCGATCACCTGGCGATGCGCCTCGCTCAGTGTTGCCAGCGCCCCGCGCATCCGCGCCGCACGCTCGGCTTCCAGGCTCAACGTCTCGGCCGAGGGCGAGAGATCTTCCTCCGGCGGCGGCTCCGGCAGGCCGCCGCGATGCCTGCGCGCCTGATCAGTCCGCAAATTTCGCGTGATGGTGAAGACCCAGGTCGCGGCCCCGGCGCGGGCGGGGTCAAAACTCCCCGCCTTGCGCCACAGCAGCAGCATCGTCTCCTGCGCCAGCTCTTCGGCCGCCGTCTCCGCCAGACCGGCGCGCATATGGAACGCCTTGAGCCGCGGCGCGAAATGTTTGAACAGCATGGCGAAGGCCGGGCGGTCCCGCGCGGTTGCGACGAGGCCAAGCAGCCGGGCCTGTGCCGCCGCATCCAGCGGCGCCGGCGCGTCCACCGGGGTCAACAGCGCCCCCCGCCGCAGGGTTGGGCCGCGCAGTCCCATACTGAATTTTGCTTCATGCTTGCTCACATCGGCTTGTACGCGCGCGCCGCCGGTTTGGATCACCCCGGCCCGCAAAAGAGTCCGCTTTCCAGCGGTGATCCAGCCCGCGCCCCCTGGCGTATAAGCTGTGTAGCCAGCAAGGAGCACATATGTCCGAGAGGAAGAAAATCGCCGTGGCCGGGGCCGGAATTTCCGGTCTCGCAGCCGCCTGGCTGCTGGCGGGCCGCCACGACGTAACCTTGTTCGAGGCCGAAACCCGGCTCGGCGGGCACAGCCACACCGTCCTCGCAAACGGGGTGCCCATTGATACGGGCTTCATCGTGTACAACGAACCAGCATATCCCAACCTCACGGCGCTGTTCGGGCATTTAGGGGTGGCGACGCAACCGTCAGACATGTCGTTCTCCGTCTCGCTGGATTCCGGACGGCTGGAATACGCCGGGAGTAACCTCGCGGGGCTGTTCGCGCAACCGGGCAATCTCTTGCGCCCGCGCTTCTGGTCCATGCTGCGCGGCATCGCCCGCTTCTACCGCGAGGCGCCGCAAGCCTTGCACCAGCTTGGCGAGGCGCGGCTGGATGATTACCTGCGCACGGCAGGCTTCAGCGCCGCATTCTATGAGGATCACCTCTACCCGATGATCGCGGCCATCTGGTCATCGCCCGCGGGCCAGGCGGGCGCGCTGCCCGCGGCCTCCTTCATCCGCTTCTGCGAAAATCACGGGTTGCTGCAAATAAACGGCCGCCCCCTGTGGCGCACGGTCACCGGCGGCTCGCGCGAATACGTGGCCAGGCTGCGGGCTGATTTCAGCGGCCGGGTGGCCACCGGCCGCCCCTTGGCGGCAGTGCGCGAAATCCCCGGCGGGGTCGAGCTGCGCGATGCCGCAGGCACAACCGAGCGGTTCGACGAGGTGGTGCTGGCCATGCACGCCGGCGATGCCCTGCGGCTGCTGGAAGATGCAACACCTGATGAACAGGCGCTGCTCGGCGCCTTCCGCTACACCACAAACGAAGCCCTGCTGCACACCGACGCGCGGTTGATGCCGCGCCGCCGCGCCGCCTGGGCCGCCTGGAACTACGCCGCCGGACGCACGCCCGATGATCCGGCCGCGGTCACCTACTGGATGAACCCGCTGAAAAACCTCCAGGGAAACACTAATTACTTCGTCACGCTCAACCCTCTGGCCGAACCAGACCCCGCGCGGCTCGTGCACCGCCAGAGCTATGAGCACCCCGTGTTCGACGTCCCAGCCCTGCGGGCGCAGAAACAGCTTTGGAACCTGCAAGGGGTCAAGCGCCGCTGGTTCTGTGGCGCTTATTTCGGGGCGGGGTTTCATGAGGATGGCCTGCAGGCCGGGCTGGCCGTGGCCGAGGCCCTGGGCGGTGTCCGCCGCCCCTGGCGGGTCGAGGGTGAATCGGCGCGCATCAGCCTGCCGGAACGCCCGCTGGAAGCCGCGGTATGAGCGCGCTCTATGAAGGCATCGTCACCCACCGGCGCTTCAGCCCCAAAGCGCACCGGCTGAAATACCGCGTGTTCTCCCTCCTGCTCGATCTCGCGACACTGGATGACGAGGCCGCGCGCCTGCGCCTGTTCTCGCGCAACCGCTTCAACCTGTTCTCCTTCCATGACCGCGATTACGGCGATGGCCACGGCGACCCGCTGGCCTGGGCGCGCGCGCAAATGCGCGCCGGCGGGCTGAACGCTGAAGGCAGCCGCATCACCCTGCTCACCATGCCGCGGCTGCTCGGTTATGCGTTCAACCCCATCGCCGTGTATTTCTGTTACGCCGCCTCCGGCACGCTTTGCGCCATTCTCTATGAGGTGAACAACACCTTTGGCCAGCGCCACAGCTATTTCATTCCGGTAACCGGGAATTCCGGCGGCCTCGTGCGGCAGAGCTGCGCGAAAAAATTCTACGTCTCACCCTTCATGGATATGGATATGCACTACGACTTCACCCTCCAGCCCCCCGCAGCAACATTGCGGCTGCGCATTGCCGCGCGTGACTCGCACGGCGTGGTGCTGAACGCCTCTTTCAGTGCGCGGCGGACAGCGCTGAACGATGCCGCCTTGCTGCATGCCGCCATCGCCTACCCGCTGCTGACCCTTAAAGTCGTGGCGGGCATCCATTGGGAAGCCCTGCTGCTCTGGTGGAAGGGGATGCGTCTGCGCGCGCGCCCCTCGCCACCGGCGGCGCCTGTCAGTTTTACGCAAGATGCGGAGAGAACACTATGAGCGAGGTGCGCGCAACGACGGCGAAGCCGGCACTTAAATGGCCCCGGCTGGGGGCCGCGCTGCTGGAGCGCCTGCTGCGGCGCCTTGAGCATGGGCGCCTCACCATCACCCTCCCCGGCGGCGGCATGCTCACCCATCGCGGCGCGCGGCCGGGCACCGATGCACGGCTGGAGTTGCACAACTGGCGCCCGCTGCGCGCGCTGCTGCTGCGCGGCGACACGGGCCTGGCCGATAGCTACATCGCCGGTGACTGGTCCAGCCCGGACCTGCCCGCCTTCCTGCGCTTCGGCGCTGAAAACCTGGGCGAAGTCACCTCCGGCACATGGGCAACCCGCCTCGCCGCCCGTTTGCGCCACTGGAACAACCGCAACTCGCGCCTGGGCAGCCGGCGCAACATCATGGCCCATTACGATCTGGGCAACAGCTTCTACGCCCGCTGGCTGGATGCGGGCATGGCCTATTCCTCCGGCATCTACGCCACGCCCGATGAGGACCTCGCAACCGCGCAGACGCGCAAGCTGGAGCGGATCTCAGCTTTGCTGCGGGCGGCGCCAGGCGCGAACGTGCTGGAAATCGGTTGCGGCTGGGGCGGCTTGGCCGAGCACCTGGCTGGTGCGGACGCGCATGTCACCGGCCTCACCCTCTCGCCCGCACAAGCCGAATACGCGCGCGCGCGCCTGGCCGCGGCCGGGCTGGCCGAGCGCACCCACATCGCCCTGCGCGACTACCGCGACGAAACCGGCCTTTACGACTGCGTCGTCTCCATCGAAATGCTTGAAGCCGTGGGCGTTGCTTATTGGCCTGCCTATTTCGCGGCGCTGCGCGCGCGCCTCAAGCCGGGCGGGCGGGTTGTGCTGCAGGTCATCACCATCGCGGAGGAGCGTTTTGCCTCCTACCAGCGCAACCCTGATTTCATTCAGTCCCATGTCTTTCCTGGCGGCATGCTGCCCACCAAAACCGCCATCGCGGAACAGGCCCATGCCGCCGGGCTCACGCTCAAGCACACCACGTTTTTCGGCAAGAGCTACGAGCTGACCCTGATCGAATGGCGGCGGCGCTTCCTGCAATCCTGGCCCGGGACGCAAAGCGAGGAGCGCTTCACACCCTCGTTCCGGCGGCTGTGGGATTATTATCTCGCCTACTGCATCGCCGGTTTTTCAACCGGAATGACTGATGTCGGCCTTTATGTACTGGAGCATGCACAATGAAGAGTTACCTCACCGCCTATATCGCCGCAGGGCTCAGCTTCACGGCCGTTGACGCGGTATGGCTGAGCCTGATGAGCGCGCGCCTGTACCGCCCGGCACTCCAGGGCATTCTGGCCGCGCGCGTGCAGGTGGCGCCCGCCATCGCCTTTTATGCGCTGTATATCCTGGGGCTGGTCATCTTCGCCGTGGCGCCGGGGATGGCGGCGGGGCGCTGGAGCACGGCGCTCTGGCGCGGCGCGCTGTTCGGCCTGTTCACTTACATGACCTACGACCTGACCAACCAGGCCACCCTGCGGGCCTGGCCGTTCAGCGTCACCGCGGCGGATCTCAGCTGGGGGATGCTGGCCAGCGCCTCGGCCGCCGCCATCGGCTGCGCCGTGGCCCTGGCGCTGCATTGAGTGATGCGCGCGCTCACACGCCATGAAGACCCGCTGAGCGAAGCAGCCAACAAAGTGGCGCTGCTGCTGGCCGGCAACACGCCGTTCTACCCGCTGTATCTCTGGTTTATCCTGGGCCGCGCTGGCTGGCCGTGGCTGCTGCTCACGGCACTCTCCACGCCGTTCTTCGCGGCCACCCTCTGGCTGGCGCGCCGCCACGGCCTGGGCGCGCGGGCCTGGCTGTGCACCTGCGCAAGCCTCAACACGGCGTGGGTGGCATGGCTGCTGGGGCCGCCCGCCGGCGTGGCGCTGTTTTTCCTGCCTTGCCTGGTGCTGGCGGTTCTGGTCTTGCGCGCCCGTGAATTTGCCGCCCGCGCGCCGCTCACCGCACTACCGTTCCTGCTGTATTTTGGCCTGCCTTGGCTGCCGCCTTCCCCGGCCGGGATCACCCACGCCGCCTATGCCAGCCTGTTCAGGCTCAATGCCTTTTCCGTGGCGTTGTTGAGCGTGGTTCTGCCCTACCTGCTAGGCGCCGCAAGGGGCGAGGGCCTCTCCCGCCGCTGAAAATCCGCGCCCTGCGCGTCTTGCGCCCACCCCCTCAAACTGGTCCTTGCATTATGTTACCGTTTAGGAGAGTTTAGCGCGAAATCCGGGGCCATTCACAATCCCCGGAGCATTGACGCGGGGATGAAATATGAGCGCCACCATAGACATCCTCTCGATCACGACGCCGCTTCCCGCCACCTCTTTCGGGGTATCGGGCATCAGCGGCGAAGAAGGACTGAACCGCCCCTTCAGCTATACGGTCAGCCTGCACTCTGGAACCGCCCTGCTCGACCCCAACAGCCTGCTGGACCAGCCGGTCACCATCACGCTTGCCGACCCTACGGGGCACGGACGCTATATCAGCGGTATTGTCTCCTCGGTTCGCCAGATGCCCCATGCTTCAAACGCTCTGTGGCGTTACCAGCTCACCGTTGTCCCCAAGCTCTGGTTCCTCGGACAGACGCAGGATTGCCGGTTTTACCACAAAATGACCGTGCCGGACATCGTGGCGGTGATTTTCGGGAAATTCAACCTCACCTACACATCGAAGCTGCAAAACACCTACACCGCGCGCGACTACACGGTGCAGTTCAACGAATCCTACCTCGATTTCGTTCAACGCATGCTGGAAGATGAAGGCATATTCTACTTCTTCACGCATGACTCCAGCAGCCACACGCTGATCCTGGCCGACAGCAACACCGCGTTTCAGCGGCTCACCCAACCCGCGGTCATCCTGGATGAAACCGGCCAAGGCTTCGGCACGATGAACACCTGGGAAAAGACCGACAGCACGGCGATCGGCACCGTGCGCGTCGATGACTACCGCATGGATACTCACCCCCTGACCCCCGGCGCGATCACGGGAACCGAGACCACCGTGCTCAAGGCCAGCGCGGCAAGCCAGCGCACGCATTACACCTGGCCCGCGGTGCGCGCCACCACGCAGGACGCCCAGGCGCGCGCAAAATGGCGCATGCTGGCGGCCGAGGCGGCGGCGCAGACGCTGACCGGCAGCGGCCAGATGCCGCATTTCATCGCGGGGGGTAAGTTCTCCCTCACCAACGATCCGCTCAACAACGGCGATTCCAGCGACTATATCATCCATTCGGTCTCGTATCAGGTTAGCGACACCTCCGACGGCACCGGCAGCGGCACCCGCAGTTCCATTGCCATGAGCTGCCGGGCCATCCCCGAGGCAACGCCCTACCGCGCCGAGCCCACGGCCGCGCCGCCCATCATGTCCGGGCTGTATTCGGCCATCGTGATCGGGTCTTCGAGCGAAGAAATCTACACCGATGATTTCGGCCGCATTCAGGTGCAGTTCCCCGCCGACAACCAAGGCGACATCACCACCGAGAAAACCCTCTGGGTGCGGGTTGTGCAATCCTGGGCGGGCAATAACTGGGGCATGCAGTTTATCCCGCGCATCGGCATGGAGGTTGCCATTGCCTTCATGGAAGGCGACGTCAATCATCCCGTGGCGGTCGGCTGCCTCTACAACAGCACCAATTCGCCAACCTTCGCCGCCGCCGATAAAAACAAAAGCGGCCTGCGCACGCATTCAACCAAAAACGGCGGCACCGGCAATTTCAACGAGCTTTCATTCGACGACACAATGGGCAGCGAGGTTTTCTTCCTGCACGCCGAGAAAGACTACAAGCTCGAGGTCGAACACGACCAGACACTGACAATCCAGAACGACCGCAACCTCACCGTCACCAAGGACGAAACGGTCAAAATCGACGGCAAAAAAACCGAAACGGTCAAGGGCGACCACTCCCATACGGTCAGCCAGGGCAATCTCTCCACCACGGTCAGCCAGGGCAATGAATCCCTCACGGTCAGCAGCGGCTCCATCTCGCACACCGCGGGGCAATCCATCACCCTGCAGGTCGGCGGCAATACGCTGGTCATCAACACCTCCGGCATCACCCTCACCGTCGGCGCCAACTCGGTTCAGCTCTCTGAATCCGGCGTCACCATCAACGGCATCCAGGTCAACATCACCGGTCAGGCTTCAACCGGCGTCACCGGCACCGGCATGCTGAATCTGACCGGCGGCCTGGTCAACATAAATTCATGACGATAGCAGTTTGAGGACGCCATGAGTGCCACCAGAACCAACAAGCTCTCCGCCGCCGAGGTCTCCAGCGTGCTGCAACGCTGCAGCCTGCCGCCCGAAGCCGAGGCGCTCACCGCGGGCCAGGGCGATCTCATGAGCATCATCCAATCCCTGGCTGACGCCGGTTTTCTGATCGAGGCCACGCGCGTGTTCGCCCACGCCCTGCCCAAACGCGAGGCCGTGTGGTGGGCCTGCATGTGCGCAACCCACACCCCCGCCGCGCAAATCCCCCCGCAGGACCTAAAGATGCGCGAACTCGCCGAAACCTGGGTGCGCCAGCAGAGCGACGAGGTTCGCCGTGCCGGCATGGAAGAAGCCAAACGCGCCGGCTTCAAAAGCCCCGAATCCTGGGCCGCCGTCGCCGCCTTTTGGAGCGGCGATTCAGTCACCCCCCTCAACACCCCCCCCGTTCCCGCCCCGCCGCATCTCACCGGCGTCGCCGTCGCGGGCGCGGTGGCGCTGGCTTCCGTGCGTGGCGAGCCCAACCGCCAGCGCCAACGCCTTGCGCTGTTCCTCCAGTCGGCCCAGGATATCGCCGGCGGCGGCCCAGGCCGGCTACCCGTGGAGGCAGCATGACCCTCACACTCAGCGTTCTACGATGCCCAGACACCGTTCCCCCCGAAACCAAACGCATCACCGGCGGTGAGCTGCGTATCGGCCGCGGTCACGATAACGACTGGATCATGCCGGACCCCGAGCGCATGCTCTCCAAAAAACATTGCGTCATTGCCTACCGCAACGGTGGCTGGGCGATCGCCGACACCAGCACCAACGGCACCTTCCTCAACAACGAGGCCGATCCCATCGGCCAGGGCCAGATCCGCCCCCTCGCCGATGGCGACCGCATCCGGCTCGGCGCCTACGAGATCGAGGTGCGCGTCACCGAGGAACAGGGCTTTGGCGCCGCTCCCGGTTTTGGCGCCCAATCATCATCCCCGTTTGACGACCCTTTCGGCGACGATGTATTTGCCCAAAAACCCGCTCCGGCGGAGACATTCACCTCATCGGCCTTCGGTAACGACCCGCTGTTCGGCGGCCCGCCGCCACGCAATTCAGTCACCATGCCCGATCAGTTCGACCCGCTGGCCTCAGCGCCGGACGACGATTTCCTGAGCGCGCCGGTGCAGCCCGATCATTCGCAATCCTTCAGCGATGCGTTCAAGCCGCCGCCGGTCAAGCAGCAGCTCCTGCCCGATGACGACTGGGACCTCGGCTTTCCGGCAGCCGCGCCCAGCCAGCCGCCAGCGCCGCCGCCCGCCGCGCGCCTGTTCACCTCGCTGGATTCAGAGCCGCCGCCCCGCACGGAACCCGCCGCGCCGGCGCAACCCAACCCGTTCGAGGACGACCCCTTCGCGCCCAAAATTCAGACCCAAGCCCCGCAGGCGCCGCCCGCCGCGCCGGTCATCACCCTGGCGCAGCCCATTGCGTCAGCCGCGCCAGATGCGGCGCTCACCGCCTTCCTCGAAGGTGCGGGAATGCATGGCGCACGGCCGGAGAATGCCGGGAGCACCATGCGCGCCGTCGGCGCCGCCTTCCGCGCCACCGTCTCAGGCATCCGCCAGGCGCTCATCGCCCGCGCTGAAATCAAAGGCGGTTTCCGCATCGAGCAGACGATGATCCGCTCGCGCGGCAACAACCCCCTGAAATTCTCCGCCGATGACGATGACGCGCTGAGCGCCCTGCTTGGCATCGGCCGCCGGATCGACATGAAACCCGAGGCCGCCATCGCCGATGCCCTGCGCGACATGCGCCTGCACGAGTTGGCAACCATGGCCGCCATGCAGGACGCCGTGCGCGCCCTGCTGGCGCAGCTGGACCCAGCCCGCCTGCGCGCCGAAGCAGGCGAACAAGGCGGCCTCGCCGTGCTGCCCGCGCAAAAAAAGGCCCGCGCTTTCGAGGCATATGAGAAACTTCACGATAGCGTCACACGCGCGCTGGCCGATGATTTCGATAGCGTATTCGGAAAAACCTTCGCCCGCGCCTATGAGACCGCCCTGCGCGATATCAGCGCCAAGGAGCCATCATGAAAAAACACCTCGCCGGCCTCGTCCTCCTGGCGCTGGCGGGTTGCGCCGCGCCGCCACCACCGCCGCCGGTTTTGTCGCTCACCATTACCGGCAGCGCCGGGCAGAACCCGGACCCCGCCGGCCACGGCACCACCGTGGCCATCCGCCTCTACCAGCTCACCGCGACCGGAAAATTTCAATCCACCGACGTCTATTCCCTGATGAGCCAGGAATCCGCCGTGCTCGGCACCAGTGAAGCCGGCGCCTCCGAACAAATTCTGCTGGCGCCAGGCCAAAGCCTTCAAGAAAGACGCCGCCTGAAACCAGCCGTCACCGCGCTCGGCGTGGCGGTTCTCTTCCGCGACATCAACCATTCCACCTGGAAACTGGTGGCGCCCGTCGCTCCCAGCGGCACCACCGCTTTGACCTTGCGAATAAATGGATTAACCGCGACACTGCAATAAGTAACGAATTTACCGGCTGAACGGTAAATTAAGGGGATTTGAACTTTATGCGAGGCCGCCCGTGAGCTGGACCAACCGCGTTGTATGGCAGGAGGGGATGTTCCTCCGCTCGCAGCATTTCCAACAGCAGGACCGCTGGCTGGAAGCTTTCGTGCGCGGCCGCGCCGCGGCGCTGCGCCCGCACCCCTGGGGGCTGACGCAGATCACGCTGGACAAAGACCTGCTCGGCACCGGGCGCTTTGCCATCGCCGCCGCCGCAGGCGTGTTCGAGGATGGCACGCCCTTCTCGCTGCCCGGCGAGACCGAACACCCTGCCCCCTTCGAGGTGCCCGACAACACGCGCGGCGTGCTGATCCACCTGGCCCTGCCGATCCGCCAGAACGGCGCGGTGGAAATCGCCGCCGCCGACGGCAGCGCCGAGGGCCGCTACAAGGCGCAATCCTTCGAGGCTTATGATACCCATTCCAGTTCACCCCAGGCCGCCGAACTGCTCGTGGGGCGGCTCAAGCTGCGTTACCTGCTCGATACCGACGACCGCGGCGGCTATCTCTGCATCCCTCTCGCCCGCATCATGGAGGTCTCATCCGACAAGCGCGTCACCCTGGATGACAACTGGCTGGCGCCCGCGCTGGTCTGCAACGCGGTTCCGGCGCTGGCCGGGCTGATCACCGAATTCGCCGGCATGATAAACCAGCGCGGCGAGGCCCTGGCGGCACGGGTGAACGCGCCGGGCGCGCGCGGCGTCGCCGAGGTTGCGGATTTCATGCTTCTTCAGGCCATCAACCGCTGGCAGGCGCTGCTGCAACACTGGGCCGACGCGGCCAATATCCATCCCGAGACACTCTACGCCGCCTACGTGGAAATGGCCGCCGAATTCGCCACCTTCACCGATGCGAACCGCCGCCCCAACGCCTATCCCGGCTACCGCCACGAGGATCTGCAGCGCAGCTTCGCGCCGGTCATCGCGGATCTGCGGCGCTCGCTGTCCTCGGTCATCGAGCAGAACGCGGTAGCCATTCCCTTGCAGGAGCGCCGCCACGGCGTGCACGTCGGCCCGATCAACGACCGCAACGTGCTGCGTGCCGCCAACTTCGTGCTCAGCGTCCAAGCCGATGTCCCCACCGAAACCCTGCGCCGGCTGTTCCCCGCGCAGGTCAAAATCGGCGCGGTCGAGCATATCCGCGAGCTGGTGAACGTCGCTCTGCCTGGCATCGCCATGCGCCCGATGCCCGTCGCCCCCCGGCAGATCCCCTTTTACGCCGGGGCCACTTATTTCGAGCTGGACCGCAACAGCCCGCATTGGCAGCAGATGCAAACCTCCGGCGGCTTCGCCATTCACGTCTCCGGCGAATTCCCCAATTTGCGCATGGAGCTGTGGGCGATCAAAGGCTAGGCTTTCAAAAAGTTAACGCGTGCATCGACGAGGATTTTAAGACGATGAGCGACAATCCCTTCTCCGAACCGGACGATTCCGACCGCACGATCATCCGCCCGATGCCTGGCGGCAAAAAACCCGCAGCCTCCGCCGCGCCGCAGCCTGGCGCCTCGCCGTTTGATGCTCCAGCCGCCCAACAACCCGCCGCCCCGCAATACGCGCCCCAGCCCGCTCCGCGCGCGGCCAGCGACGCACCGGAGAGCATCGGCATGGGCGGCTCCCCGCTCATCGCCGCCGCCGCCCCGCTGCTGCAACTGCTGGCCCGCCTGCGCAACACCCTTAACGCACCAGACTCCGGCGACCTGCGCGAACGCGCGGCCCGTGAGATCCGCCGGTTCGAGGAGGCCGCGCGCGCCCAGAACATACCCATGGAACAGCTCCGCCCGGCGCATTACGCGCTATGCGCCAGCCTGGATGACGTGGTGCTGGCCACCCCCTGGGGCAGCCAGGGCGCCTGGGCCACACGCTCCATGGTCTCCACCTTCCACCAGGAAGTGCGCAGCGGCGAACGGTTCTTCGATGTGCTGACCCAGTTGCGCCAAAACCCCGGCAATTTCCTCCCTGTTCTGGAGCTGATGTATTTCTGCCTCTCGCTCGGCTATATGGGCCGCTACCGGCTCTCGCCCCGCGGCCCCGCTGAAATCGACAAATTGCGCGAAGACACCTACGCCGTCATCCGCCGCCTCCGCCCCGCCGGAGAAGCCGCCCTCTCTCCGCACTGGCAGGGCGTGAGCGCACCCTACCGTCCCAACGGTTTCTCCATCCCGGTCTGGCTGGCCGGCGCCGCCGCTCTCGGCGTTCTTGGCGCCGTCTATAGTGTGTTCCTGTTCTCCCTCAACCGCCAGTCGGACGCCCAGTTCCAAGCCGCCGTCACCGCCCCGCCCAGCACCCTGCCCACCATCGTGCGCGCGCAGCCGGTGGTGGCCCCGGTTGAGCCCGCCGCCCCCGGCCCCACCATCCTCGACCGCATCAGCGGCTTCCTCTCGCCCGAGATCGCCGCTGGCAAGGTCAGCGTGCTCGGCACCGTCAACACGCCGGTCGTGCGCATCAACAACCAGGGCCTGTTCGGCAGCGGCAGCGCCGTGGTCGAGGCTGAAGACGTGCCGCTGCTAAAAAAAATCGGCACAGCGCTGGGCCGTGAGACCGGCACCGTGGTGGTCATCGGCTACACCGACAACCAGCCGATCCACACCCTGCAATTCCCCTCGAATTTCGAGCTCTCCACCGCCCGCGCGCAGGCCGCCGCCACGATCATGGATCAAACCATCGGCGATGAAAGCCGCATCACCGCGAAAGGCATGGGCGCCGCCGACCCTGTCGCAACAAACGGCACCGCGGCCGGGCGGGCACAGAACCGCCGTATCGAAATCGTGCTTAACCACGCCATCCAGAACTGAGCGTACCCATGAGCAAAGTCCTGAGCTTCCTCGCCTCCCGCTGGTTCCTCAGCTCCATCGGCACCGCCGTGCTGGCGGCGCTGGTCTGGTTCTTCGCGCCATTCGTCGCGGCCCTGGCCGGGTGGGTCATCCGTCTCGTTATCACCCTGGTCATTTTCGCCGTCTGGCTTGGCGTGAACCTGCTGCTCAGCCGCCGCCGCGCCAAGCGTGAGGCCCAGCTGGCCGCCGGCGCCGCCGCTACCGGCGCCCCCGCGCGAGACACCGCCGCGCGAGACACCGCCGCCGCCGGGGAACTCGCGGCCATGAGCGAAAAACTCAAAACCTCGCTGGCGCTGCTGCGCAAGGCGCGCGGCACCAAGGGCTACATCTACGAGCAACCCTGGTACGTCATCATCGGCCCGCCGGGTGCCGGCAAAACCACGGCACTGCTCAACGCCGGTCTCAAATTCCCGCTCGCGGCGGCGCTTGGCCAGGGTGCCGTCGCCGGGGTCGGGGGCACGCGGCTTTGCGACTGGTGGTTCACCGAAGACGCGGTGCTGATCGACACCGCCGGGCGCTACACAACCCAGGATTCCGATGCCAGCGTCGACAAGGCCGGTTGGGAAGGCTTCCTCGACCTGCTCAAGCGCACCCGCGAGCGTCAGGCCCTCAACGGCGTCATGGTCGCCATCTCCCTGGCTGACATTGCCTCCGCTCCGCGCGAGGAGCGCCTGGCCCACGCTCGCGCCATCCGCAAGCGCATCAAGGAGATCACCGAGCGCCTGAACCTGAAGCTGCCGGTCTACGCGCTGCTCACCAAGGCCGACCTTCTGGCCGGCTTCACCGAATTCTTCGACAATCTAGACGCTGAAAAACGCGGCCAGGTCTGGGGTGTCACCTTCCCGGCGGATGGCGGCGGCCAGGCCGGTCCCGCCAGCGCCTTCGCCGGGGAATTCAGCGCCCTGACCGCGCGGCTGGACGAACGCCTGATCGACCTGCTGCAAGGCGAGCGCAGCCCGGACCGCCGCGCCCTGATCGCTGGTTTCCCCGCCCAGGTCGCCAGCCTGGCCGCGCCGCTCAACGAGTTCATACAGGAAGCCTTCGGCGGCTCCTCGCTGGACCCCGCCCCCTATCTGCGCGGGGTTTACATGACCTCCGGCACCCAGGAAGGCACGCCCATTGACCGCCTCACCGGCGCCCTCGCCCGCGCCTTCGGCATCGACCAACGCCGCGCGCCAAGCCTTCGCGCCGCCACGGGCCGCAGCTATTTCCTCACCCGCCTGCTGCGTGATGTCATTTTCAACGAAGCGATGCTGGGCAGCGCCAACCCCGCCGCCATGCGCAAGCGGCTCATGCTGCGCGCCGGGGGCTTCGCCGCTGTCGGGCTGGTCTTCCTCGGCTTGCTCGCAGGCCTCGCGGTCAGCCTGGCGCATAACGCCAGCGCGATCGCCGCCAGCAACGCGGCACTGGCGGCCTACACCAAAACCGCCCAGGCACTGCCGCTCAACCCGGTACAAAACCCCAACATGCTCGCCATCCTGCCGATGCTGGACCAGGCGCGCGCCATGCCCTTCAGCCAGGGCGGCACCAGCGCCCACGGCGGCATGGGTTTCGGGCTGAACCAAAGCAGCAAGCTGCGTGCTGGCGCCTCCGCGCTCTATCTCAACGCGCTGGACAACGCGATGCTGCCCCGGCTCATCCTGCAGCTGGAATCCGAAATGCGCGGCGGCTTCGACCGGCCGGAGTTTCTCTATCAGGCCACCCGCGTCTATCTGATGCTGGGCGGCCAGGGGCCGCTGGACAAACCCCTCGTCGAAGCCTGGATGAAACTGGATTGGCAACGGCTCTATCCCGGCCTCGCCGCGCAGCCGGTGCGCGAAGACCTGATGCAGCACCTCGCCGCCCTGCTTGACGCACCGCTGCCGCCTGTCCCGCTGGACGGCGCGCTGGTGGAATCCGCGCGCGCCACCTTCAGCCGCGTCTCCGTGGCCGAGCGGGTCTACTCGCGCATCCGTGACTCCGCCGCCGCCGCGCAGGTGCCTCCCTGGGTTCCGGGCGATGCCATGGGCGCCGCCGGCGCCGGGCTGTTCACCCGCGCCTCCGGCAAACCGCTGACCGAAGGCGTCCCCGGTTTCTACACCCCCGCCGGCTTCCACCTCGTGCTGCTGCCCGCCCTCACCCACGCCGCGCAGGATGTGGCGAATGAAAGCTGGGTGCTCGGCACCACGCAGCAGGTCGACCCCAACAGCCCGGACATGCTCAACCTCGAACAAAACGTCATCAAACTATACGAGCAGGATTACGAGACCCAGTGGAACGCCATGCTGGGCGACCTCAACCTCGCCACCGCCAGCAACATTGGCCAGGCCACACAAAACCTCTACGTGCTTTCATCCCCGCAGTCGCCAATGCGAAAGCTGCTGAGCAGCATCGTCACCCAGCTCCAGCTCTCCAAAGCCCCCGCCGTGCCCGCCGGGACGCAGGCCGCCGCCACCCGCGCCCTGCCCGGCGCCTCGGCGGTCAACGCCGAAACCGCGGCGCTACAAGGTCTGATGGCCCCCGCGGCAACCGGCGCCCCCCCTGCGCTGCCGGGTGCCGAGGTTGATGCCTATTACGCGCCGCTGATTAACTACGCCGGTAGCGGCGCCGGCGCGCCGATCTCTCTCACCCTCAACCTGATGAACAGCCTGCAGCAACAGCTGGCGCAGCTTGCCGCCAGCGTTCCCGGCAGCGGCGCGCCCGCCGCCCCGGCAGCCGGGGGCGACCCGGCATCCCTGCTCCAGGGCGAAGCGGTGAACGATCCTCAACCCGTCTCGCGCTGGCTGCAAACACTGGTCGCCAACGCCAACGCCCTGCGCGGCGGCAGCGCCGCCCAGGCGGCGGCAGCTGCCTTCAACGGCGCAGGCGGCCCAGGCCAGCTTTGCGTGCAGGCCGTCGCCGGACGCTACCCGTTCGTCCCCTCCTCCAGCACGGACATCCCCCTGGGCGATTTCTCGCATCTCTTCGCCCCCAACGGCATGATCGACACCTTCTTCTCCCAGCAGGTGCGCCAGTTCGTTGATATGTCAGGCCCCACCTGGCGCATCCAGGCGGTCAACGGTGTTACCCCGCCGATCAGCCAAGGCGCCCTGGCTGAATTCCAGCGGGCCGAAACCATTAAACAGCTCTTCTTCGCCACCGGCACGCAGCCTGCGGTGCAGTTCAGCATCACCCCCATCTCGCTCGATTCCGGCGCCGCCCAGGTTTCCCTCGAGCTCGGCGCCCTCACGGTCAGCTACGCTCACGGCCCGCCGGTCCCCACGCAAATCTCCTGGCCGGGAACCGACGGCATGCAGACGGCACGCCTCATCATCACCCCGGCCGCGGGCGGCAACCCGGTCGAAATCGACGCTTCCGGCCCCTGGGCCCTCTTCCGCCTGTTCGCGCAGGGCAGCCTGGCCGAGGCCGGTTCCTCCGACCAATACACGCTTACCTTCAACCAGGGCGGCCACACCGCCAGCTTCAGCATCAGCGCCAACTCCGTGCTTAATCCCTTTGCCCCCGGCGTCCTCACCGATTTCCGTTGCCCAAGCCTGCACGGATGAGATGATGGCAAACTTCCGCCCCGCCAGCACCGGCTTCTTCGGCAAGCTGCCCGCCAAGGGCGATTTCGTCCGCGCCAACCTGCCGGAGGATTTCATCGCCCCGCTCGACGCCTGGTGCCGCGCATGCCTCACCGCCTCCCGCCAGACTTTGGGCGAAAACTGGGAAACCGCCTGGATGACCGCCCCCATATGGCGGTTTCTTCTCCCTCCGGGCGCATGCGGCTCCCAGGCAGTGCTCGGCGTCTGGCTCCCCAGCGTTGACAAAATCGGCCGCCACTACCCCTTCATCCTCTGCGCCCTGGCTCCCACAACCGCGGAACTTGAAACTGGCAGGCTTTGGGCCGATGCGGCCGAGGCAGCGGGATTATCGGGGATCGTCGAAGACACCCCCCACGACTCCATCGCCCAAATTCTACGAATGCCCGTGGCGGACAGCATCCTGCCAGCCCCCGGCTGGTGGACCGAGGGCAGCCCCCTCGTCAAACCACGGCGGTTCCAAATTTCCGGCCTGCTGCCGCCCAGCCTGTCCGGCGCGATGTTGCGTGACTCAGAATTGGCGGAGTCCTGAGCAGCCATGTCCACAACCAGATCCTGGGCCATGACCGACACCGGCGCCGTCCGCAAGCATAACGAGGACAACATGCTCTCCCGGCCGGACATCGGCCTCTGGGTCGTCGCCGACGGCGCCGGCGGGCACGATTCCGGCGAAGTCGCCTCCGGCATGATCGTCGATGAACTCGCGCGCTTGCCCGCGCGCCTCACCAGCTCCGAATTATTGTCCGAAGTCCGGCTCACCCTCAGCAGCGTTCACGCCGCCCTGCGCGCGCAAGCCGCCCAACGCGGCGGCCACAGCATAATCGCCTCCACCTTTGTCGCGCTGATCATTCGCGACCGGCATTTCGCCTGCCTCTGGGCCGGGGATTCGCGGGCCTACCTGCTGCGTAACGGTGTGCTGCAACAAATCAGCCGCGACCACAGCCTGGTGCAGGAGTTGGTCGACAGCGGCAAACTCGCCCCCGAGGATGCCGAACGCCATCCCCACGCCAACGTCATCACCCGCGCCGTCGGCTCGGACTCCGACACGCTGGACCTCGACAAGGTGATCGGCCAGACCGAACCCGGCGACAGGTTTTTGTTGTGCAGCGACGGCCTGAGCAAAACCCTCTCAGAGAGCGAGATCACCCACCTGCTCGGCGCCCCTGACGGCGTGCCGCCGCCCGAACTGCTCATCGCGGCGGCTCTGGCGCATCGGGTGAATGATAATGTGAGCGCGGTGGTGGTGGAAGTGTCTTAAATTTTTACCCGCAAAGACACAGCGTATCCATGTAATCCAGAAGATACGCCAGCTGACGACCGCAATGAGGGCTAGCCACCAGCACCATGGAAAAAGCCAATGCCCATGACAACCAGCATCACCACGATGTAAACCCGCAAGCCCCAGAATACGGCCTGTTGCCAGGGTTTTAACGTGACGCGCGTAACCCCTGGCGGCGGCGTCAACCAACCTTCGCTATGCGCGATCGCGTTGAGGCTGGAGGTATCGTCCTCGACATATTTGTCGCGATTACGCTGCAAAATGGGCGGCAACCGGTCGGGGCGGCGTTGTCCACTCCGGGATTCGCTAAAAAAATGATTCTTACGATTCATGACACACTTCTTCACAGCAGATTTGGGAAAACGGTGGAGATACCATAGAGGCCATTGCAGGCGATCAGCAGCAGCATAACCCCGACAGACAATGCGTTGCGCATCGGCGAGTTAACGTGCTCGCCGAGCAATTCCTTGTCGTTGAGCAGCATCAGCAGGAACAGCATGGCCGCTGGCATAAACACTGTGGCAATCACCTGCACCGTCAGGTTCAGGAACCCGACCGGCACGTTGGGAAGCATTAGCACACCGGCGGAAACCGCCGTGCCCAGCACTGCGGGGGCGTAGAAATACAGCGAACGGCGTGGCGATACGTTCACCGAGCGCGGCACATCCAACGCCTCGCCGATGGCCCAGGCGGTGCTCGCCGTAATCACGATGGCCGCGATCAGCCCCGCTTCCAGCAAGCCCAGCGCGAACAGCACCATTGCCCCTTGGCCCAGCTTGGCGCCAATGCCATTGACGACATCCTGGTCACCAAGCGAGGTCGCGTTGGGCAGGGAATGCAGATACTGGCCCGACAGCACGATGATGGCGATGGCGACAACCACCATGCCAACGACACCCAGCATCAGGTCGCGCCGGCTGGCCTGGATGTCAGGCACCAACAACCCTTTGTCGACGACGCAGGATTGCTGGAAGAACAACTGCCAGGGCGCGATGGTGGTACCGAAATTCGCCGAGATGAGGATGAGGAACGAGGCCGAGAACAGCCCGCCCGGCAGAACCCAGCCGGAGGCGCCGGTGAAGGTGCGGCCAATGGCGGACCAGTCAGGATGTGACATCAGCGCCAACGGCACGAAGACCATATTGAAGGCCGCGACAAGCAGAGACACCCGCTCCCAGCTCGAATATTTGAGAAACACCAGTACCCCGGTGATGAAGGCGAAGGCCAGAGGGATTGTCACCAGATACGGCACATGGAAAATCTCACTGGCAACGCGGATGCCGATGAACTCCGTCATCAGGGTGAGAATATTCGCCGCTACCAGGTCAAAAAGCGAGAACGCGCCCCAGAACGCGCCGTAGCGCTTCCAGATCATCTCCGCATGACCCCGGCGCGTGACAGCGCCCAAGCGGATGGTCATTTCCTGCACCAGATAGGCGATGAAGCCGAGCGGGATCATCAGCGGGATAAACAGGCTGATGCCGTAAGTGGCGCCGGTCTGGGCATAGGTGATAACGCCGCCGGCATCGTTGTCACCGAGCATGACGAGCAGGCCAGGTCCAATCAATGCTAGAATAAGCGCCAGGCGGTTGCGGAGTGTCCTGGGCGCGGCGCGCAGCCGCTGCAGATGCAGCCGGTCGCGCAACCGTTCTTCCAAGCCCTCGGTGTAAGAAACCGGCGCCGCGAGGTCGATATCGAGAGTTTTGTTGATTTCGGTCATAAGCCGTCTCCAACGGCCACCGCACATCCGGTGGCCGCTTATCCAGTTAAAGCTTTGTGATTAGTGCGCGGTGAAATCCGCCGGGGGCATTTCAATGTCCCAGTGATAGGCCACACGGCCGCTGGGTTCTTCCACCCAGTGCATGACCAGCACAGGCCCGTGGCAGTGAACCCCCGGCAGGGCACGCTGAACCTCGCGGCCGATTTGCCTGGCAGTGGTGGTGGGGAAGTCTTTATCGAAGCAGGTGTTCAGGTTCATGGCCATTGCGGCCTCCTCTGGCTCAAGCGGTTGCTGTGAGCCCGGGAGGCGCGGCCATGAGAGGGTCAGCGCAGCAGCGCGACACCCCGGATGGAACCACGCCTGGCCCGGGCGATTGTGCAATCCGCGGAAGGCTTTACGGCAGGCAGGAAATGCCTACTGTCGCTCTCCGGGGATTGTTGGCTAGATCGCGGGTTCATGGGGTCCTTCGTTTGGATTGAATGATGACGGCCAACGAGACTGGTCTCTTTGGCAGCCATGTACTATATACCCCCTACCAGTATAAGGTCAAGCGGCGAATGGATTACTCGGACACGGAAAAACGCAAGCTGGCGAACAGGCTGAGCCGCTTGCGGGGCCAAATGGATGCGATGCGTCTGGCCCTGGAGGAGAACGCCGATTGCACGGCCTTGTTGCAACAAGCCACGGCCTGCCGGGGGGCGCTGGACGGCTTTATCGCCACGGTGATCGAGCATCATGTCCGCCAGCATCTGCTGGACCCCAAACAGGATGCGGCTGAAAGGTCCAAGGCCGCCGAGGAGCTGATCCACGTCGTTCATGCCTATTTAACCTAAAATTCCGCAAACCCGCCCACACCTGCTAGCCTGGGCATGCACTGTACGCGGTTATCGAGCATTCGACGCTTATGGCCACCGGCCAGCCCTGAAGCAGGCGAAAGCCGCTTCGGGAAGCCCAAAACAATCGGCGTCGATCGTTAATGCCAAAGCCGTGCTAGAGCGCGATAGGTTTAGGTTGACGCAAGAGCGCACCCCGCCCGCGCTCTAACTCTTTGATAAGAGGCTGATTCACGATTTCGGTTGCCACGCTGGCGCGCGTCAACCTCAAACGATCAGACTCTAGCTTGTTGGCGCCTGCGACAGGACATACTGGCAATCGGCCTGGGTCGGGTAGAACGTGAAATTCAGAAAACGGTCGCCGTTTGAATCGATAATGTGCATCACGATAATGGATGCGCCGGTTGCGTCCTTCACCTCGGTCGAGGTCACCCGTTCGCCGATTGCCTCGTAGGCATCGCGTGTACCCTGCGGCGTCGCCAGCTGCGATATACCGTCAGCCGGGGCAACCTGCGCCATGTTCAGGCACCGCGTGTTCGTGGCATTTACCTCATACCAGTCCGTCGCGCGCGCAGGCGCGGCAGCGGCCAGCAACAAACATGTCATTAGCGTATAACGGAGCATTCTTACCGCCTTTTTTCAACAATCAGGCCCTTTGCCGGCCATTGGCTCAAACAACTAACCGTATTTTTGTATTTTTGGAATGAAAACCTGCCCCCCTATTGGCTGGCCCAGATGATCCGGTGCATCCACAGGATTTCCCGCACTGCAAAACGCAGATCCGGATAGGCGGTGTTCAGGCTTGTCAGCTCTATCCGGCTGGCGGTGCGGCGGGAGAGCAATTTCGCCATCACCGCCCCCTCGGCCGTGCGGGCCACCACACGGTCTCCCACGCGCACCGGGGCGGCGGGGGAGACGATGATGGAATCGCCCTCGCGGTAGACCGGCTCCATCGAATCACCAGAGATGGAAAGCGCATAGGCGTTGGCATCAGCCGTGTTCGGCAGCTCCACCTCATCCCACCCGGCGCCCGCCGGGTAGCCGCCATCGTCGAAAAACCCTTCCGTACCGGCCTGGGCCATGCCGATAAGCGGAATTTTGTTGCGCCCCTTTGGCCGCGCCTCGGGCATCGCGCGCGCGCCCATCACCAGCGCGGTGAAATCCTCAAGATTGGCGCCAGTCGCCAGGAACACCTTCGCCAGACTCTCGGTGGAAGGCCAGCGGACCCGGCCATCGCCGGTGCGGCGCTTGGAGAGGTTGAAGCTCGTCGGGTCCAGCCCGGCCTTGCGCGCGAGGCCGGAGGGCGAAAGCCCGTGCTCCGCCGCCATCGTGTCAATCGCGCGCCAGATATCCTCGTGCCGCATCCTGAAGTTGCCAATGTTGTAATTTCAGAAACTTATACATGTTTTTGTGAAAACTAAAGGCGGAATAGGAATTTTATCCCTTTTTCAAACAAAAAAACGCACCACAAAAGCCAAATGTTCTTGCGTCGGTCTCCGTATAGGAATATATACCTTAACGCAACACAACCTTAGGTAATACACCAAGGCATTAAAGGAACATCCTCATGGCTTTTTCGCTGCGCAACCTTTCCGTCCTCGCTTATGCCAACGGCTTCACACTGTGGCACTACAAGGCCGAGACCTTGGCCCGGGTCCGCCAAGCCGGGTTTTTTGCCGATGCCGCGGATCTGATCGCCGTGGGCGACATGGTGATGCTCACTGGCGCCGAGGGCGGCACGATTGCCACTGTCACCGGCACGGGCCGGCAAATCACCCTGGCGCCGCTGTGCTGAGCCCGCTAGCCCTCGAAATGGTCGGCCACCAGCCGGTCAAGCAGGCGCACACCGTAAGCGGTGGCGCCCTTCGGGGTGGTGGGCAGGTCTTTCGCCGCCCAGGCCATGCCCGCGATGTCCAGATGTGCCCAGGGCCTGGCATTGACAAAACGCTGCAGGAACTGCGCGGCGGTGATCGAGCCGCCAGCCCGCCCGCCGCCGATATTCTGCATGTCGGCGATCGCGGATTTCAGGTTTTTGTCATAGCTCTCGCCGGGGGCGGCGAGCGGCATGCGCCATAATTCCTCGCCCGTGGCCTTGCCCGCCGCGATCAGCTTCTCGCAAAGCTCGTCGCTGTTGCTGAACAGGCCGGCATATTCATGTCCCAGCCCGACGATGATGGCGCCGGTCAGGGTTGCCAGGTCGATCATGTATTTGGGTGCGAAACGCTCCTGCGCGTAGTAGAGCACATCAGCCAGCACGAGCCGCCCTTCCGCGTCGGTGTTCAGAATCTCGATGGTCTGGCCGGAATAGCTCTTCACCACGTCACCGGGCCGCACGGCGCTGCCCGAGGGCATGTTCTCGACCAGCCCGACCAGCCCCACCGCATCCACCCGTGCCTTGCGCCCGGCGAGCGCGGCCATGACCCCGGCGACAGCCCCGGCGCCGGCCATGTCCCATTTCATATCCTCCATCCCGGCGGCGGGCTTTATTGAAATGCCGCCGGTATCGAAGGTGACGCCCTTACCGATGAAGGCGATCGGCTCTTTCGCCTTTTTCGGCTTCTTGCCGTCAGTGCCCGCGCCGCCCGAGGCGCCCAGCCACTGCATCACCACCATGCGGGGCTCGCGCGCGCTGCCCCAGCTTACGCTCAGCAATGAGCCGAAGCCCAGCTTCTCCAGATCCTTGCGGTCGAATACCTCGACCTTCACGCCCAGCTTTCTCAACGCCTCCAGCCGCTCGGCGAACTCCGCCGGGTAGAGTACGTTCGCCGGTTCGGTCACCAGATCGCGCGTCAGCTCCACGCCATCAGCCACCGCGGCCAGCGGCGCATAGGCCGCGCGGGACTTCACGGCATCCGCCGCGAGGATGGTGAGTTTAGCGAATTTCGTCTTCTCGTCATCCTTGAGCGTGGTGCGATACTTCTCGAATTTATACGCCCGCAGCCTTGCCCCCAGGCCGATATGCGCGGCCAGCGTGGGGTCAAGCGCCTCACCCAGCACCACGGCCTCGGCCTCCTTGGCGAGGGCAACGGCCATTGCCCCGCCCAGCTCCTCTGCCCGGCGGGCGTTGAATGCCTCTGCCTTGCCCATGCCCAGCAGCAGCACGCGCTGGAACCCGGCCTTGGGCGCGAGCAGGTTCGCCTGGCTGCCTTTTTTGCCGGTAAATTCCCCGGCCTCCATCGCCCGCTTCAGCCCGCCGGCGAACAGCTTGTCCAGCGCCAGGGCGAGGCCGCCCAAGGCAGCGCCCTCCGCCACCGGCACCACCACCACGCCCGTCTTCGGCAACACGGCTTTGGCAAACGCGACATCCAGCATTTTGGCTCCCCTTGTCATGCAATCTGCCCCGAGCATAGCTCTTTTGCGCCGCTTGGCCAGCACGCGGCCCAGGTCTACACGGGTAAGCATGAACGATTCCTCCCTGCTTGACCTCGCGGTTTCACTCGTGGCCCGGGCCGCCGCCAAAATACTCGAAATCCGCGCGGCAGGGTTTGAAGTGGACGCGAAATCCGACGAAACGCCGGTCACGGTGGCGGATATGCAGGCGGAAGCGATCATCGTGGCGGGCCTGCGCGCGGCTGCGCCGCATATCCCCGTAATCGCCGAGGAGGAGGTTGCCGCCGGGCGCCTCACCGCTCCCGCAAGCGAATACTGGCTGGTCGACCCGCTGGACGGCACCCGCGAATTCGCCGCCGGGCGAAGGGAATTCGCTGTCAACATCGGGCTCATCCGCGATGGCGCGCCTATTTTAGGCGCTGTTGCCTCGCCCGCCTTCGGCGAGATCCACTACGGCCTGGCGGGGCATGGCGCGTGGCGGCGGCGCGGTGGCGAAACCGTGCGGATTCACGCCCGCCGCCCGCCGCCGGAGGGGCTTAGCGTATTCGCCTCCCGCCATTACGCCGGCGACCCCGCCCTGGCGGCGCTGCTGGCGGGCTACCGTGTCGCAGCACTTACCAATATCGGCTCCGCGCTCAAATTCCTCCGCTTGGCGGAAGGTGCGGCTGATTTCTACCCCCGGCTTGGCCGCACCATGGAGTGGGACACCGCCGCCCCGCAGGCGGTGCTGGAAGCCGCGGGCGGACATGTCCTCACCGCGGAGGGCCAGCCATTACGCTACGGCAAGCCCGGCTGGGAGAATTCCGTTTTCTACGCCTGGGGTTTGCGTTAGACTGGCGCCGTAATGATGCCACGTTGATGGCGCAGGAATTTTTCATCATGAAAAAAATCCTTCTCTCCACAGTACTCTCCCTCGGCCTCACCGGCTGCGTCTACAGCGGCCAGGATGGCTACAGCGGCCAGGAGAGCTACGGCGGCACCGGGTATTACAGCGGCGGTTACGCGCCACAGCCGCAATATTACGCGCCGCAGCCGCAATATTATCAGCCCGCCCCCGTGTACGCGCCGCCGCCAGGCATCGTCATCGGCGTTGGCGGTGGTTATGGCGATCATGACGAGCACCACGACGGCGGCGACAGATACAATGGCGGCCATCCGCCACCGCCGCCGCCCGGTGGGGGCTGGCAGGGCCAGCAACGCGATAATGGCGGGCATCCGCCGCCGCCGCCACCGCCGCCCGGTGGGGGCTGGCAGGGCCAGCAACACGATAATGGCGGCCGTCCGCCGCCACCGCCACCACCCGGTGGGGCCCCGCGGGGCCAGCAGCCCGATAATGGGGGCCATCCGCCACCGCCGCCACCACCCGGTGGGGCCCCGCAGGGCCGGCAGCCCGATAATGGGGGCCATCCGCCACCGCCGCCACCACCGGGCCAAGGCGGCGGCCAGAGGCCAAAACATTGGCCGGCGATTAACGGACAGAATTAAAATTTAGCCCTGGCGCCGGGAACCAGGTAACCACCGCGCATCAGGCTGACCTGTTGCACGAGGGTGGCGGCTTGCACGAAGGCCCGCCACCCTCGGCGTTTACCCTGGCGCCTGAGGCAGGAGCGTGCTCTGCCTCGCCCAAATTGCTGCTCACCATTATTTTCGATCCACATACGGTCGCGCCAATCAAGGCTGCAAAAACACGATTCAGAAAAATAATTGAATTAATTCTGGAATCTAAGATGCCCACTCACCCCTGCGCCTAAGGAATGCCCGGCAACGATGGGGGCTCCTTAGCGCGCCGGGCGGCCGGATATCACCTTGACAATTTATGAATTTTCCACTACTTACCTAAAACTATGTTAATATGCTAAAAAACATTAATTCATTTAGCTAAATTAGAATATTGCTCTGCAAATTCCTGAGCATGCTATTATAATTTAATTCGTATAATTTTTTATCGAGCGCTATGGGCGGTTAATATTATAATTTGCTTTACCCCCGGCTTTTTGGTCTGATTTTTCGTGAAAATCGCCGAGAAGCTGGATAGGCTTTATAATTAGAGGCGATACTCAGTTCACATACTGCGATAAATCGATGGGATTTTAGCGATAAAAATCATCGGTTTTCGGCATATACACACGAGTATATATAAAATGTTGGTAACTCAGAAGCCGGGGTAAAAGCGGTTGTATTTGCCAAACATATAATCTGTTTCCGTAAAAAATTAAATTGGGCTGAATGCTAATGGTTCTCCATCGTCAAAATAGCGGCAGTATTGCCCGGCAATCTTCCACTTACGGCTGGCCTTTGCAGCCCACCCTTGATGACGCCCCTTCGGCAGAATGTAACAATTCTCCAAAAGCCGAACAATTCAGCCAGGCGAACCAACAGGAATTCATGGTTGGCGACTGCCTTGCGATGAAAGAGGTGTTTTATCGAATTCGCCGCTTTGCACAATGCGATGCGCCGATTCTTATCTCAGGGGAAACCGGAACAGGAAAAGAATTGGCCGCACAGGCTGTTCATCAAAGATCCTCACGCAGCAGAGGGCCATTTATTGCAATTAATTGTGCAGCCTTACCTGCCAGCCTTATTGCATCTGAGCTTTTCGGTTACGAGAAAGGCGCTTTCACAGGGGCGGTTGGAAGGAAAATCGGCCTCATTGAGAAAGCAAATGACGGTACATTATTCTTGGATGAAATCGGCGACTTGCCCTTGGATTTGCAGGGGCATTTGCTCAGAATTCTGCAAGAGCAAACGATTACCCGAATAGGCGGACACTTACCTATACCGGTTAACGCGCGGATTATTTCCGCCAGCCACGTGCAGCTCGATGAAGCTATGAGTGCTGGCATATTCAGGCATGATCTGTTTTACCGGCTTAATGTTTTGCCTCTGCATATGCCGGCGTTGCGGGAGCGCGAAGGCGATATTGAGTTGATGGCTGCTTTTTTTCTGCGCAAGATCGCCAAGGAATTTGGCCGCGAGGTTTCCGGTTTTACAGCCGCAGCCCGGGCTATAATCCTCTCTTATACATGGCCTGGAAATGTCCGCGAACTCATCGCCGCGATCCGGCGCGGTGTCGTCATGGGCTCTGAGCCATTGGTTTCAGAGGAAGACTTAGGACTCCATCTCCAGCATCACACTCGAATTCAATCAGCAGCACATCCAAAAAGCGCCACACACCGGCCACCGGCCGGGTCGATTCAAGAGCGGGAAGCGCTTCAGCAAGCGCTCATCCGCAACGACCACAATGTTACAAAAGCCGCGGCGGAGCTGGGAGTTTCAAGGGTGACTCTTTACCGTATGGCGAAGCGTCACGCAGAATTTGGTATAAAACTTCATCTTCCGGAGCACTAATCCCAAGGCGCGGAATACGGCATCACATTTACTCTGCAAAAATCACAATATTACTGGACAACGCCATTTAGCGTAATGGTTGAGTTGCTGTTGCTTAGATTTCTTTGCTGGGACGCTGGCCGGAGTTCGTCCCACAAAGTAATTGCCGCACGGGGCTCGCCTGTTCCACTCAACGACGGCGCTTTTAACCCGGTTCCTGTTATAACGGCTATCGCTGAATCTGGGAGAGCTGTGAGGTTCGTCATAGCCGCGGGGGAAATCAGATCCAACCCACGGCCCTTGGCAAGGCAAACTCCCGGCATTGCCACGGCCAAAAGGGCCGCAAAAAAAGCGACGCCACACATAGATCCGCGAAGCCATTTCCTGGGCGTTGCCAACACATCCAGCCGGGATGAAAACTGTTTCATGTTAATCTCGTAGATCAAAGTATCACATAATTTTCTATGTAACAGCCGCACAACCAGGGGTGGCAAACGGCATCTTTTTTACACCCCTGAGTGTATATTTTTTTCGCAAAATCGTCAACGAGAAAATCCAAGCCCGCCAAAGCCTGACGCCTGTTGGGCCAGCCATTGTGACATTCCTGAAATTTCAACATTCATTGTCGTAACCTGGCTCAACATCGTATTATTCGCCATGTTGGTGATCATATTACTGATCCCATTGCTGCCCAGCGATGAGAGCAAAACGGTAGCCCCGTTGTTGAGCGTCGATGAGAGAGTAACAGAGGGCGCACCCGCCGGCAGTTGAATCGTATTCCCCCCGACATTGATTGTGGCCGCACCACCCGCCCCTTGTTGCGTTAAGGTCGTCGTGTCACCTCCCGCGACATACGCAACTGCACCGCCGGCGCCATTCGTCACTTTTGTTAACGGCACAAAAATGCTCTGGATTGCTTTGGTGCCCTGATAATCCACCTGTTGGAACGCAAAGCTGATCGAGAGGCCGGGCTTCAGATCAAATCCACCACGAATTTTGTCAAGTTCCTGGTGCGAAATCTGGGAGGATGAAAGCTGGAGAAAACTGATCATGTTAGCATCAGAAGGACTGCCCGCAGGTTGTTCAGCATAGGCTGGCATACTGCAGACGGCGGCCGTTGCGAAAACTATACATGGACTCCATTTACAAAAAAGATTGAAAGACATTGACCGATACTCCTGTTTTCGGACGCATCAGAACTTATACGGATCGGGAATCATAACCTGCTGAAGCGTTGAGAGATTAACCGCAAAACGGCTGAGATCGAGCGGTGCGCCGGGTTCGCCGGACCAGTCCCGCTCACCATTAAAACTAGCTTGCGCAGCATGGACATCCGCTAGAATAATTAAAAAAACTCCCGACCATTGTTGTTGGAAATCATGCGTGGATTCCGTCCGCAGACCAATGGCTGGATCCGCCAGCAATACCTGGCCATCCCGAATGCCGCGGATAACAACAAAATGCCTGAAGCCATGTTCATTGATCAGAACAATGGCCGGCATCCTTATCGCCGCGAGTTTTGATAGTGATGCTCTGAAACCTCCAGATGGCAGCCCTATCCTGGTTAGATAATTTTTCATGTCCAACAATGAAAAACCGTGCTTCTCGATAACCGGCTGGTCCCCGTTGAGAAACATACTCGTAAAGACCTGGGTTTCAGTTGAAGGCTTATGGTAGGTAAAGGTAAGCAGCGTTGCGAGCGCAGCCGAACCGCACGAGAAATCATACTCCTGCTTAACCGTTGTCTTGAATTTTCGCCCTTGGAAACTTAAAACATTTACGTCTAAATTACCGCCGCTCACCGCCAGTCCATTCAGAAAAACCTGGCCAGCCTGTGCGCTTATTATTCCAAGGCACGCATAGAAAACTACCAACATCGGTGCAAATATTCTCATCCTGTGCAGCGGGCTCATTTCTGGCGACCTTCTTATTTAAGAGAGATGTTCACCGTCGTGCTGCTTTGAAACAAAGTATTGTTACCGGTATTCTGAAAAATTGTCGTTATACCGGTATTGTTGTTGACCGACTGGGTATTTGAGATACTGCCGGTCGTCGTGCCATTTGCACTGTTTCCGGTGTCAGTTCCGATGTTGATCGACGAGACGGCAAAGCTTCCGCCACGCAGACTTTCCAGTTGTGCATTAGAAACCGCCATACCGGAAAGACCGCTGATCGTTGTATCGCCCTGAGGACCAGAGCCGGATGCAAAAGCCGGTTCAGAAGCTGAAAGCAATGCGTAGCTTGATGCAACCATGAATATCGCGGCTGTCATTACGTTCATAGGACGCTCCTATCGTGCCAGGGTACATCTCGCGCACCAAAAGCGCTAATTAAAAATGTGGCGGCTCCGCACTGCATCGAGTAATCATGCAATGCGGAGCCCAAACACGCTGATCTGCAAGACAGATTAGAAGCCGCTGATTCCCGTGCCGCCGCTGCTGCCGCTGACAACTGAACCAAGAGCCACGGAGTTCTGCTGCAGCGAGGCCGCGCCGGTATTCTGCATGGCGGTATTGATGCCATCGCCGCCGTTCACCGTGCTCATCCCATTGCTGCCGCTGCTCACGGATACGCCTGAACCGCCCTTATGATCCTCGCCCCGGCTTCCGCCACCACCACCGATTGTAATGTCCTTGACAGCGCCTTCATTGCTGGTTGAGGCAACGGTGATGCTCGTATTGGTGTTTGTGCTCACCATCGTTTCGTTGCCAACATTATTGAGGTTTTTCGTAAACGATTCAGCGCTGTTATTGGAATTGGCCGTGTTACCGGAATTGGCCGTGTTGGCGGAATTTTTCAAATTCGCGCTGACATTCGTGCCACCGGAGGTTGCGGCCTGGCCATTGCCGCCGACCAAAGCATTTTTGACGATCGGCACATTCACTGACGTACCGCCGTCGCCCCTATGGGCAAACGCCATGCCGGCGGAGAGAAGAAATACAGCCGACCCAGCGAGAAGAATGTTACGCATGATAGTCCTCCGTTTTTAATTTGTGAAAGAAGCATCTGAACTCTTATGACGGTTGACTGCGCAACTTCGCCATGACCAGGTACAGAGCAAACACCATGCCAACATTTTAACGTCTCGAAGCCCGCACCAGTTTTGTTTATAATTCAGGCGACTACGGAAAATCTCTGATGGCATCGGCTGGTTTTGTTGCGTATCATGTTTTGTAAACACTGTTACAGGATACTGTATCAGTTACACCGTACATGAAACGCCTGGTGGTTATGACGGTTCTTGTTTGCATTTCACACCGAGACGAACTCGATCCTTGAACAGATCATAGTTTACAAATCGTATTTATCCGATTATTCTAAACCGCGCGTCAGAGAGGAGGCTGCAATGGCCGTCAAAGCCTATTACTCTTCTAATAAAATAAAAATTCATCACTTTGAGACGGGTTTTATCAAGGGGGTGAAATTTGTCAGCCGCCTTCGATCTATTCTGGCCTATACTGCGAGTGGCGCGCTCACCCCGATTGCCGTGGTTTGTCTGCCCGCGTCTCTTGTTTTTGCCGCTTCGGGTAGTGGCGTTGCCCAGGCGGCGCCGAGCCCGTCTGATAGTTTGTCCGCGCTGCAAGCTGCCATTGCCGCGCAAGAAGCGAAGTTGCAGCAGGAAGAGCTGCAGCTCGAGCAGCAATCACTCGAATTGAATCAGCAGCAGCGCCTGCTGGATAGCCAAATGGCCAAATTGCGAGGAACAGGCACAAGCGCTGTAAGCTCTGCGCCAGTGGCGGCCGATACGGCGGCCAACAATTCCGCCACCGCTCCAGCCTCCGCGGCGCAAGCAGCTCCCGCCAGCGGTACGGTGGGTGAGGAACAGCAGCAACAGCAGCAAACAAATCAGCAAGAACAAACAAAAATCATACTTCAATCATCAACCGTGCTTGCCAACACAGGCGGGGTACTAACGCCCAAAGGCGAGCTTGTTATCGACCCTTCAATTGAATATGACTACTGGGCGCAAAATCAACTGGCGTTGAATGGGTTTACCATTATCCCAGGCATAACCTTTGGAAATATTTTCATTGCGCGTGTCGATCAAAATTTTCTGACCGCATCTGTCACGGCCCGTTATGGCCTTACAGACCGGCTGGAGATAAACGCAAAAATTCCGATGGTCGCAGGTTATGGCACTTTCACCGCCCAGGCCGCGGGGCCGAATGCCCAACCGATCAACGCGAGCGCAAACAACGTAAATATTGGCGATATCCAATTCGGCGGGTCATACCAATTCAATTCTGGAGACAATGGATGGCCTGTTTTCGTTGGAAACCTGACGTTTAAAACCGCCACAGGGGTTAGCCCCTATTCGGTGCCGATTTACACTATATATGACACCGGGGGAAATTTTCTTGGGGGTATCCAGAAAAAACTTCCCACAGGAACGGGGTTTTATTCACTTCAACCCAGCGTGACGGTATTCTACCCGACAGCGCCCGGCGTGTTATTTGGCAATCTCGAATACGTTTATAATTTCAGCCGGACATTCAATCTTCTGAGCAGTTCCGGCGGAACGGCACGGGAGAATCTGGAGCCAGGCAGCGCGGTTGCGGCGACATTTGGCATGGGGTTTGCCCTGAATGACAAGGCGTCGATGACCTTGAGCTACCAGCAGGAACATGTGTTTGGCTCCTCGGTGAATAACCGCTCGATTCCCGGTTCCGCCTATGATTTTGGCACCTTCAATTTTGGCCTGGGCTACGCGATTAATGCGCGGACCAATTTTAACATCGGCGTTGGGATCGGCGCCGGCCCGAATGCGCCGGTCGCTAAAATTCTGTTTGAGATACCTGTGCGGTTTTAGAACCGGCTGACATCA
>JAJZCG010000009.1 GCA_021846225.1 Pseudomonadota bacterium
CAGCTCCGCGGGGTCACCGAAGAGCATGCCGGTTTTGCCGTTCTGGACGCTGCCGGCATACACCACGTTGCTGGCGAGCGCCGCCACGCGCGCCGCCCCGGCCTCGATGAACTTGAGATCCGACTTGGCGCGGTTGAACGGCGTATCGGCCAGCGGCATGAAGGCGATGTCCGCCTCGCCCAGCATGCGCATGTAGGTGGCGTAATCGGCCATCGGGTCAAAACGCTTATGCGGCGTCTCCAGAGCGTTATAAAAATCCTCGTCGAGCAGGACGTGGAAGCGCAGCCGCTCGCCGACGGCGCGCGCCACCTCGTTGAGCACAGGCATCAGCGGCGCCCAGTCCGCCCCACGGTTGAGCGCGCCGAAAAACAGCGTCAGATGGTCGGGGTCATTAAAATTATTCACCGGCGGCAGCGCGAAGATGCCGTTGCGGAACACCTCGATCTCGGGGTTCTGCGGCGCCAGCGCCTCGGCCAGTGCGGCCGTGCTGGTCTGAATCGCATGGACGCCGCGGAAGGTCAGCAGCTCTTCCAGGTTGATGCCGCGGTCCTCCATGAATTGCGGATGGTCATCGAACTCGCTGACGATGACATAACCCTTCTCCAGCAGCGCGCGCAGCCGCGCGAGGCCGGATTCACCCAGCAGCAAGGGCCGGTGCAGCACCGCGATGCGCGGCGAATCGGCCAGGCGCGGGTCAAAATCCGCCTCGTTGGCGATGGTGCCGAACAAGGCGCTGTCGGTCCGCATAGCGCGGATCGGCTCGATGACGCGCACATCGCTCACCCCGCCCTGGGGTGTCAGCATGGTTGCGTTCAGCTCGATGCGCGCCTGCGCCGACTTACGGGCGCGCCAGATGAATTGCAGCGGCACCGCGCGGTTGAGATATTCCGCCGGGTTGACGCCCAGCGCCTGCAGGCCGGGCGCGAGCGCGGTGACGAACTGCTCCGCCTGCTCGCGCGCGATCGGCCGCGGGGCAACGTCGGAAAGCTCCAGCCCGGCTTCGGCCAGGGCTTTACCCATCATGCGCGGGGTGAACCAGCGCAGATGCGTATGGTCGAACAGCCCCTGCTCCTCATAGTCGAAACTGCCGGTCAGCAGCCGCGCCGCGAAGGACCAGTGCTCGACATTGGGCATGCAGACCAGCACGGTGCCCTCGGGCGAGAGGTATTTCGCGTGTTCCTTCAGCAGCGCCCAAGGATCGACCAGATGCTCCAGCACATCGCCGTAGATGATGCAGTCGATCCCTTCGGGCACGTTGAAGGGCATCGGGTTCTTCTCGACATCGCCGCAGAACACCTCGGCGATCCGCTCCCTGGCGTGGGCGGCGGCGTCTTCGTCAAGGTCGATGCCGAGCACGCGCGCTCTGGGGTTGCGGCACAGATAGTCAGCGCCGAGCGCCCCCTGGGCGCAGCCGACGTCGAGAATCGTGCGCGCCGAGAGGGGGATTTTTTCGAGCAGTTCGGGGTTGGCGAAATCCGGATAATGCGTGTGAACGGCAGTCAATGAACGCTATCCTTGAGAACAGGCGGTTGAAGAGGGAGCATGGCGGGGTTTTATGCCCGGCCAATGCCGTAATAGGCAAATCCCGCGTCGCGCAGGGCCTGCGGGTCGAACACGTTGCGCAGGTCAACCACGGTATTGCCGCGCATCAACGCCCTGAGGGCCACCGGCGCCAGGGCGCGGAATTCGTTCCATTCGGTGACGAGCACCAGCGCATCGGCGCCGTTCAGGGCTTCCGCGGTGCCCGTGGCGTAGGTCACTGTTTCCGGCAGCAGCGGCTTCGCGCCAGCCATCGCCTCGGGGTCAAACGCCGTAACCTGCGCGCCAGCGGCCACCAGCCCGTGGATCAGCGGCAGCGAGGGCGCCTCGCGCATGTCATCGGTCTCGGGCTTGAAGGCGAGGCCCAGCACGGCGATGCGCAAGCCCTGCACGCTCCCGCCGCAGGCCGCCACCACGCGCCCCGCCATCGCCTCCTTGCGCGCGTCGTTCACCGCCACCACGGACTCGATGAGCCGCGAGGGCGCGCCGGCCTCCTCGGCGATGCGCATCAGCGCCAGCGTATCCTTGGGGAAGCAGGAGCCGCCGAAACCAGGCCCGGCATGCAGGAATTTGCGGCCGATGCGGCCATCCAGCCCGATGCCGCGCGCCACGTCGTTCACATCCGCGCCCAGTTTCTCGCACAGATCGGCCATTTCATTGATGAAGGTGATCTTCATCGCCAGGAATCCGTTGGCGGCGTATTTGGTCAGCTCGGCACTCTCCAGCCCGGTGAAGACGATCGGCGCCTCGCGCAGATAAAGCGGGCGGTAGAGCCGTTGCAGCACCTCGCGGGCGCGCTCGCTCTCGGCCCCCACCACCACACGGTCCGGCCGCATGAAATCGGTGATCGCGCTGCCCTCGCGCAGAAACTCCGGGTTGGCCGCCACCTCGATCACGAGATCGGGCCGCAGCTTTTGCGCCAGCTCCGCGATCTTGCGGCCGGTGCCCACCGGCACGGTGGATTTGGTGACGATCACCACCGGGTGGTCCAGCGCGCGCAGCACCTGCTCCACTGCGGCGAATACATAGGTGAGGTCGGCATGGCCGTCGCCCCGGCGGGTGGGTGTGCCGACCGCGATGAACACGGCCTCCGCCCCGGCGATGCCCTCCTCCAGCGTGACGGGGAAGCTCAGACGCCCGGCGGCGGTGTTTTCGGCCACGAGCCGGTCCAGCCCCGGCTCATAGATGGGGATTTTGCCCTCCAGCAGCATGGCGCGCTTGGCGGCATCAGCCTCCACCACCGCGACCGAGACGCCGAATTCGGCGAAACAAGCGCCCGAGACCAAGCCAACATAGCCGCCGCCGATGATCGCAATCTTCACGCTTGTGCCTCCCATTCGCCTGAAAACGGTTCTGACTTGGCCGCATGGCGCAGACAAGCCCCCGCGGCAGGTGGTTGTCATCAATTCTCGGCATCTTCAAATTTGCGCGGCTTTCAGCCATGGTCCGCCGCGCATGAATCCCGCCATCTCCCTCGGCCTGCTCGCCCTGCCCCGGCATATCGCCCTGATGGCCGGGCTGGCCATTTTTTCGGCCATTATCGTGCGCGCGATGGTCGCCGCCGGGGTGCCGGACCATCCCGCCGCCCGCAAGGCGCACAGCCGCGTCACGCCCAAATCCGGCGGGGTGGGGATTGTCGCCGCCTTCATGCTCGGCGTGCTGCTGTTGCACCGCTATGGCCAGGTTTCGCGCATCGCGGAGGGGTATTTCCTCGGCGTCATCGGCGCCGCGTTCCTGATGGCGGGGGTCTCATTTCTCGACGATCTGCTCGATCTCTCATTTGTGATCAAACTGAGCGGACAATTCGCCGCGGCAATTGCCGCCATCGCCGCCGGGCTGTGGATGCCCGCGCTGGCACTGCCGTATTACGGTATGCTCAACCTCGGCTGGGCGGGCATGCCGCTCACCTTGCTGTTTTTGTTGTTTGTCACCAACGCGATGAACTTCATCGACGGGCTGAACGGCCTGGCCGCCGGGGTGACGCTGATCACTTGCCTGTTCCTGGCCGGGATCGCGGGGAGATACGGCGGGTTTTTCATCTACACCGCATCGCTGCTGCTGGCGGGCGGCGTGCTGGGGTTTCTGCCGTTCAATTTTCCGCGCGCGCGGATTTTCATGGGCGATGTAGGCAGCCAGTTCTGCGGCTTCATGCTGGCGCTGTTTGGCATCGCGGCGACGCGCTTCGAGGGCGCGCCGCTCTCCTTCCTGCTGGTGCCGCTGCTGCTCTCGGGCGTTTTATACGATGTCGGCTTCACCTTGATCCGCCGGCTGCTGGCGGGCGAGAACATCGCGCGCGCGCATAACGGGCATCTCTACCAGGTGGTGCGCCGCGCGGGGATGGACGCACGCATGGTGACCTTGCTGCATTGGGGGTTCACCGTGCTGGGCGGGGCGAGCGCGCTGGTGTTCCTCAGCCTGCCCCCGGCGTGGAAGCCGCCGCTGCTGGTGCTGCCGCTGGCGGTGCAGATCGGCTGGACGATTTATGTATTCCGCCGCGCGCGGGTGGCCGGTATCGGGGTCTGGTAGGCGGTTCAGAAGCCGAAGATGGAGACCAGCAGCGGCAGCGCCAGCGAGGTGATGATGCCGTTCAGCCCGATCGCCAGCCCGCCGAAGGCGCCGGCCGTCTCGTTGAGGGTGAGCATCCGCGCGGTGGCCAGCCCGTGCGCCACGGTGCCCGCCGCCAGCCCGCGGGCCCGCCAGTCCGCCACGCGGGTAAAGCGGAACATGCCCGAACAGACCAGGGTGCCGAACATCGCCGTGACCATGACGAACACCGCCGTGAGCGAGGGGATGCCCCCGAGGTTTTGCGAGATCCCCATGGCGATCGGGGTTGTCACCGATTTGGGGCCAAGCGAGATCACCACATCGCGCGGGGCGCCCAGCGCATGGGCGATGACCATGGCCGAACCCGCGGCCACGAAGGAGCCGGCGCTGAGCGAGACGAAAATGGCGAGAAAATTCTCCCGGATCGCCGGCCAGTTGGCGTACATCGGCACCGCCAGAGCAACGGTGGCCGGGCCGAGCAGGAAGTGGATGTACACCGCACCGTTGAAATAGGTTTGGTAGCTGGTGCGGGTGAGCAGCAGCAGCGCCGCCATGATGATGATGGAGAGCACCGTGGGGTTGCTCAGAGCCGAATGCCCGGCCTTGCGGTCGATGAAATTGGCGGCCTCCCAGACGCAGAGCGTGGCGGTGAGGCCGAGCAGCGGCTGGGTTTGCAGATAGACCCAGACATGAAAGAGCGGCAGCGGCAGGAGGTTATGCATTGGCGGCGTTCCGGCGGTTGACGAACCACTGCATCAGCATGCCCGTGATCACCAGCCCGAGAAGCGTGGACACCGCAATCGCCACGGTGATGGCAAGTGCGTTCTGGCGCAGCACGGGCAGCTCGTTCACGACGCCCACACCGGCGGGCACGAAGAGCAGGCCCAGGTATTTGAGCAACCCTTGCGAGGCATCGCGCAGATGCGCCGAGGGGCCGCCGGTTTTGAGCAGATAGACCAGCAGCATCACCAACCCGAGCACGGGGCCGGGCACCGGCAGGTAGGCTGCCGTCGCGATTACGGTGCCCGCCAGCTGGCAGAGCAATAATATGAGCAATCCTCGAATCAGCACCGCACCCTCCCCGGCCGCCCTGTTTTCCGGCGGCGCAACCGCCTATCAAATATATTTAACCACCCCCCGCAACCGGCACCCTGGCACAGCTGGCATGCCCCGCACAGCACCATTTGCGGCGGGGTGGCGCGCCTGCCCTTGCATCGGGGACGAACGGCGGGTAAAGGCGGCGCTTCAATTCAATGCTGCCGGTCGGGATCGGTGGCGTAATACCCATGGAGCGCACACGGTGAAACCGAATATTCATCCGGACTATCACGAAATCAACATCATCATGACCGATGGTACGGAATTCAAGACCATGTCCTGCATGGGCAAGGCCGGCGACACGCTGCGCCTCGATATTGACCCGAAGTCTCACCCGGCGTGGACCGGCGTGCAGCGCGTGATGGACACCGGCGGTCAGGTCGCCAAGTTCAACAAAAAATTCGCCGGGATCGGCACCCGCAAGGGCTAACGCCCTGCCCCCGCCTTATCGCGAAAAACCCACGGGCTGCCTCGTGGGTTTTTTTATGTCCGCAGCCTGGGAGAAAGAATATGTCCGCCACCGCCACGAACCAGCTGATTGAAACCTACTACCGAACCTTCAACACCGGCGCGCGGGAGGCGTTTCTCGCGCTGCTCACCGAGGATGTCGTCCACGGCATCAACCAGGGCGAGGAGCAGCGCGGGCGGGAGCTGTTTCGCGCGTTTCTGGCGCGGATGGACCATTGCTACCGCGAGGAGATCCGCGATGTTGTGGTGATGGTCAGCCATGACGCAAGCCGGGCGGCGGCGGAATTTGTGGTGCATGGCACTTATTTGAATACCGATGAAGGGCTGCCCGCGGCGCGGGGGCAGCGCTACATTCTGCCCGCGGGGGCGTTTTTTACCATCCGGGACGGCAAGATCGCCCGCATCAGCAATTATTACAATCTGCCGGAGTGGACCCGCCAGGTTGGCGGCGGCGTGTAATTTAAGGCGCGGCCTGCGCCGTGTCGTTGTTAAGGGGCGGCCTGCGCCGCCTGGGTGGCGCGGTAGGCCTCGATGTTGCGAAGCTGCGTCTTGAAATTGTCAGCGAACACATGCCCGCCGTTGCCGGTGGCGACGAAGTAGAGCGCCTGCATGGCGGCTGGGTGCAATACAGCCTGGATGGCGGCCAAGCCCGGCGCGCAGATCGGCCCCGGCGGCAGACCCGCATGGACATAGGTGTTGTAGGGCGACGGGCTGGCGAGATCGGCGCGGGTGATCGCCAGGCCGCCGGCGGTTTGCCCGCCGCTGGCGGCGTAGATGACTGTGGGGTCAGCCTGGAGGCGCATGCCAAGGGTCAGCCGGTTCTCATAAACGGCGGCGATTTCCGGCAGTTCCGCCGCGACCGGGGTTTCCGACTGCACGATGGAGGCGAGAATGAGCGCCTGTTGCGGCGATTGCAGCGGCAGCCCGGCGGCACGGTGCGCCCAGGCCGCGGCCAAGCTGCGCCGCATGGCTTTTTGCGCCCGCGCCAGAATGGCCGCGCGGTTTGTGCCCAGAGTGAAATCATAGGTTTGCGGCAGCACCGAGCCTTCGGCCGGGACGGCGGCGCTGCCGCTGGCGGCAGGGGCGGCGTTGAGAATTTTGGCGATTTGCACCCCCGTCAGCCCCTCGGGGATGGTAACCTGGTGCTGCACGGGCGCGGCATGGCGCAGGATGCCCAGAATATCCGCCAGGCTGGCGCGCGCGGGGATTAAAAATTCACCCGCATGCAGCGGACCATCCGCCCGGGTGAGAAACACCGCGATGCGGAAGATGAGCGGATGGCGGATGGCGCCGGCACGCGAGAGCACGGCGCCGGTGGCGGCGATGCCGCCCGGCGGAATCACCAGATCGGCGCTGGTTTGCAACGGCCCGGGACCGTTGAAGCTCTGCCCCACCGCCATATGCCCAAGGCGGAGCACGGCCAGCAATGTGAACAGCACGAGGATGATGCGCCCGCGCAGACGCGGCAATCTGGCGCTCATGCCGGGCTGGCCGGAGGGTTAGGGCGCAACTGCGGCCTCAGAGCGCCCTTTTGAACAGGATGGAGGCGTTGGTGCCGCCAAAGCCGAAGCTGTTGGAGAGGGCGACGTTGACCTTGCGCTCCTGCGCCTTCAGGGCCACGCGGTCGATCACGCTGGCGCGGCTTGGCTCATGCAGGTTGAGCGTGGGCGGCACGATGCCATCACGGATGGCGAGGATGCTGAAGATCGCCTCGATCGCGCCGGCGGCGCCGAGGAGGTGCCCGGTGGCAGATTTGGTGGAGGACATCGCAAGACCCTTGGCGGCAGCGCCGAACATGTTCTCGACCGCCTCCAGCTCCAGATCGTCACCCATCGGGGTCGAGGTGCCGTGCGCGTTGACGTATTGCACATCCTCCGGGGAGAGGCCGCCGTTTTTGAACGCCGCCTTCATCGCGCGGAAGGCGCCGTCATGGTGTTCGGCCGGGGCGGTGATGTGGTGCGCGTCGCCGGACATGCCGTAGCCGCCGATTTCAGCGTAGATTTTCGCGCCGCGCTTTTTGGCGTGCTCATATTCCTCGAGCACAACCACGCCGGAACCCTCGCCCATGACGAAGCCGTCACGGTCTTTATCCCACGCGCGGGAGGCTTCGGCCGGGCGGTCGTTAAAGCCGGTGGAGAGCGCGCGCGCCGCGCAGAACCCGGCAATGCCGAGCGGGTTGACGGCGGCTTCAGCGCCGCCGGCCACCATGACATCGGCGTCGCCGTAGGCGATGAGCCGTGCCGCGTCGCCAATGGCATGCACGCCGGTGGCGCAGGCCGTGACGGCGGAGTGGTTCGGGCCTTTCAGCCCGTATTTGATGGAGACCTGCCCCGAGACCAGATTGATGAGGGCGGCCGGGATGAAGAACGGCGAGAGCCGCTTGGCGCGCCCCTCATGCACGGTGATCGAGGCGTCATAAATCGTCTGCAGGCCGCCGATGCCTGAGCCGATCATCACGCCGCTGACGTATTTATCTTCCTCGGTCTGCGGCACCCAGCCGGAATCCTCGATGGCCATGCTCGCCGCGGCGATGCCGAGATGGATGAAGCGATCCATCTTTTTCAGCTCTTTGACGGCAATCCACTCGGAGAGATCAAGACCGCCATCGGCGGCTTTGCCCGCCGGGACCTGACCGGCGATTTTCGCCGTCAGCTCCGTGGTGTCGAATGACTCAATGGCGGTGATCCCGGATTCCCCGTTGATCAGCCTCCTCCAGACATGCTCAACACCAACCCCAAGCGGGCTGGCGATTCCCATCCCTGTTACGACAACACGGCGCATGCGAACTCCTCGAACGGGTATCGTTCAGTCAGCCTGATTATTCGGCTTTCTGCTTCTCGATGTATTCGATCGCGTCTTTGACCGTGGTGATCTTTTCGGCGGCATCTTCGGGGATTTCAACGCCGAAAGCTTCCTCGAACGCCATCACCAGCTCCACGGTATCAAGCGAGTCAGCGCCCAGGTCGTCGATGAAAGAGGCTTCCGTGGTGACCTTGCCCTCGTCAACGCCGAGATGCTCGACAACAATTTTCTTAACCTTGTCGGCGATTTCGCTCATAAAATTCACTTTCCTAGAACTTGTTTGGTAGAATCCCTTGGCGCAGGAAGCTCCGCGGGAATACAATTTGGTTAATCTTCAGACGCCGCGCGCTTAGCACGGTTTATTATGCCACGCCAACCGCCCTTATAACATGGCCATCCCGCCATTGACATGCAGGGTGGCGCCGGTGACCCATCCGGCCTCCTCGGCGGCCAGATAGACCACGGCGGCGGCGATGTCAGCGGGGCTGCCCAGGCGGCCAAGCGGGATTTTGGTGGCCAGATCCGCACGCTGCGAATCGCTGAGCACATCGGTCATCGGGGTGGCGATGAAGCCGGGGGCGACGAGGTTGACGGTGATGCCGCGCGAGGCGACTTCCTGGGCCAGCGCCTTGGTCATGCCGACGAGCCCGGCCTTGGCGGCGGCATAATTGGCCTGGCCGGGGTTGCCGGTGGAGCCGACCACGGAGCCGATGTTGATGATCCGCCCGGCTTTGCGGCGCAGCATGAACTTGAGCGCCGCGCGGATGAGGCGGAAGGGCGCTGCCAGATCGACGTTCAGTACCTTGTCCCAGTCGGCGTCGGACATGCGCATGGCCAGGCCGTCCTTGGTCAGCCCGGCGTTGTTGACCAGAATATCCACCTTGCCCATCGCGGCCTCGGCGGCGTTGATCAGCTCAAGCGCGGCTTCAGGCTGCGAGAGGTCGGCGGGGAGCACATGCACCCGCTCCGAAAATTCAGCCGCCAGAGCATCCAGCGCCTCGCGCCGCGTGCCGGAGAGCGCGACTGTGGCGCCTTGCTTGTGCAGGGCGCGGGCGATTTGCGCGCCGATGCCGCCCGAGGCGCCGGTGACCAGCGCGGTTTTTCCTGTCAGATCAAACATTCAGAGAACTTTCAGCAGGGCTTCAATGTCAGCCGGGGAGCCGGCGGAGGCGGTGGCGGCGCCGGGGACAATACGTTTAACCAGCCCGGCCAGCACCTTGCCGGCGCCAAGCTCGATGAAGCTGTCCACGCCCAGCCCCTCCATCGCCAGCACGCTCTCGCGCCAGCGCACGGTGGCGGTGACCTGCTGCACCAGGAGATCGCGGATCAAATTGGGGTCGCTCGCCTTGGCGGCGCTGACATTGGCCACCAGCGGGAGCAGCGGCGCGCGCGGCGGGGTGTTGGCGAAGGCCTCGGCCATGGCGTCAGCCGCCGGGGCCATCAGCGCGCAATGGAACGGCGCGGAGACGGGCAGCAGCATGGCGCGCTTCACGCCCTTGGCCTTGGCGATTTCGATGGCGCGCTCGACCGCGCCCTTGTGGCCGGAGATGACCACCTGGCCGCCGCCGTTATCATTGGCGCAGGCGACGATCTCGCGGCCCAGGGGGCCGGTTTCAGCTTCGGCGCAGATTTCGCGGGCGGCTTCCAGCTCGACACCGAGCAGGGCGGCCATCGCCCCCTGCCCCGCCGGAACAGCGCGCTGCATGGCCTGGCCGCGCAACCGCAGCAGCCGGGCGGTATCAGCGATGGAGAAGGATTCAACGGCGGCGAGGGCGCTGTATTCGCCCAGGCTATGCCCGGCGACCAGCGCCACTTTTTCCTTGAGTTTGATGCCGCCCTCGGCCTGGAGCACGCGCAGCACGGCGAGCGAGACGGCCATCAGCGCGGGCTGGGCGTTCTCGGTGAGGGTCAGCTCCTCGATCGGCCCCTCGAACATCAGCTTCGAGAGTTTCTGCTTCAGAACTTCGTCGACTTCCTCGAAAACCGCGCGCGCGGGGGCGAAAGCCGCCGCCAGGTCGCGGCCCATGCCGACGGTCTGGCTACCTTGTCCGGGGAATATAAAGGCGTGAACCGCCATGTCATGGGTCTCCTCAATCGTCCGGCGCAACTAGCATGAGCCGCCGGTTCGTCAAAATTTCCGTTAAGATCCGTTACAGCAGGCCGAGCCCCACCAGCGCGCGGCGCATGTCCTCGGGCATTTCGGCTGCCTGCGCGCCGCCGGCCGCCGCGAGATCGGGCGGGGCCTCGGCGGGCTCCAGGTAGCGCCAGCCTTGAAAGGCTTTTTTGGCGTGGCCCGCGACCTGCACCGGCACGGGGTCCAGCAGGAGCACGGCGCAACGGGTGCCGTCCTCACGGGTGGCGGATTCGACGCCGAGGATTTTTTGACGCGCCTGCACGATGCCGCCGATCACCCAATAGAGGGAACCGCCGTCACAGAGTTCATCGGCGCGTTTGGGCAGGTTGCGGGTTTGGTAGCGCAACGGCTGGCCGGCGGCGGCGCGGCTGGCCTGGAGGGCCGTGAGCTGCGCGAAATCGCGCACACCCACGGCCAGTTTGATCAGGTGGATCAGTTTTTGGCTTTGTCGACCAGGGCGTTCTTGGAGATCCAGGGCATCATGGCGCGCAGCTTGCCGCCGACTTCCTCGATCGGGTGGGCGGCGGTGGCGCGGCGCATGGCCTTGAAGTTGGTCTGGCTGACCTTGTTCTCCAGCATCCAGTCACGCGTGAAGCGGCCAAGCTGGATGTCCTCCAGGACCTTCTTCATCTCCTTCTTGGTCTCGGCCGTGATGATGCGCGGGCCGGTGACGTATTCACCATATTCAGCGGTGTTGGAGATGGAGTAGTTCATGTTGGCGATGCCGCCCTCGAAGATCAGGTCGACGATCAGCTTCACCTCGTGCAGGCACTCGAAATAGGCCATCTCCGGGGCGTAGCCGGCTTCCACCAGGGTCTCGAAACCGGCCTTGATGAGTTCCACGACGCCGCCGCACAGCACGGCCTGCTCGCCGAACAGATCGGTCTCGCATTCTTCCTTGAAGGTGGTCTCGATGATGCCGGCGCGGCCGCCGCCATTGGCGGAAGCGTAGGAAAGGGCGATGTCCAGCGCGTTGCCGGTGGCGTTCTGCGCCACGGCGACCAGGCTCGGCACGCCGCCGCCGCGCTGATATTCGCTGCGCACGGTGTGGCCGGGGCCTTTGGGCGCGATCATGAACACGTCAATGTCGGCGCGCGGCTCGATGAGGTTGAAATGGATGTTCAGGCCATGCGCGAAGGCCAGCGCGGTGCCGGGGCGCATGTTGGGGGCGAGATATTCGCGGTAGAGATCGCCCTGGCCTTCATCGGGGGTGAGCACCATCACCACATCGGCCCATTTGGCGGCGGCGGCGGGGTCCATAACCTTCAGGCCCGCGCCCTCGGCCTTGGCGATGGCGGCGGAGCCGGGGCGCAGGGCCACGGCGAGTTCCTTCACGCCGCTGTCCTTGAGGTTCAGCGCATGGGCATGGCCCTGGCTGCCGTAGCCGACGATGGCGACTTTCTTGCCCTTGATGAGGTTAACGTCGGCATCCTGGTCATAATAAACGCGCATGATACTGGTATCCCTGTTTTGCTTCTCAAACTGGCGCGTCACCTATTACTTTTTGCGCGCACTGTCACCTTTGACACGCGACACGAAAAAGCATGCCAGAACCCCGATTTACGCAATGATATTACTTAAAGTGGTGGCTTTTTGTAATTATTTGTGATCACCGGCTGCCGGGGCTGGCTTCGCGCGCCGTGCCCGCCAGGCTGCGGTGTCCTCGCGCAGGCGCTGAAATACCGCATAAAGCAGCGGAATGATGAAGATTCCCACCAGGGAGGCCGCGATCATCCCGGCGAAAACCGGGGTGCCGAGCGAGCGGCGGCTGATCTGGGCCGCGCCAGTGGCGATGACCAGCGGGATCAACCCGGCGATGAAGGCGATTGAGGTCATCATCACCGCGCGGAAGCGCATGCGCGCGCCCATGACCGCGGCCTCTATGATGGGCAGACCCTCGGCGCGGCGCTCCTTGGCGAATTCGACGATCAGGATGCCGTTTTTCGCCGCCATGGCGATGAGGGTGACCATGCCGATCTGGGCATAGAGATTGACGTTGAGGCCGCAGGCCCAGATGCCCAACAGCGCGCCGAACACCCCGATGATGACCGAGAGCAGCACCGGCACCGGGATGACCCAGCTCTCATAGAGCGCCACCAGGAACAGATAGGCGAACAGAACCGAGAGCAGCAGGATGGGCCCGGTCTGCCCGGAGGCGGCGTTTTCCAGATAGGCGGTGCCGGTCCATTCAAACGTGAAGCCGGGCGGCAGGGTGCGGTTGGAGATCTGCGTCATCGCCTTGATGCCGGTGGCGGAGGAAACGCCGGGTGCGGGAGAGGCGATCACGGGGATTGCATCGGTGTCGTTATAGCGCGGGATGACCGGGGGTTCGAGGATGGTGCTGATGGTGGCCAGCGCGCGCAAGGGCACCATCGCGCCGGAACTGCTGCGCACATAGCTTTGATAGATGGAATCAGGCGTTGCGCGGTCAGCCGCGATGCCCTGGATGTTCACCTGCCAGACCCGGCCATACAGATTGAACTGATTGACGTAATAGCCGCCCAGAGTTGCCTGCAGGGTTGTGTAGATGTCGCTGGGATTGACGCCCAGGGCGGCGGCTTTGTCCCGGTCTATGGTGAGCAGCAGCGCCGGGGTTTGCGCGTTATAGGTGGAGAACACGCGGCCCATGCGCTTGTCCTGGCCGGCGGCCACCAGCAGGCCGTTGAGCACCGCCTGCATACGGGCGGGGGACGCGCCCTCGGTGTTTTCCAGCTCGTATTGCAGCCCGCCGTTGATGGAGAGGCCAAGGATCGGCGGGAAATTGAAGGCGATGAGCTTGGCCGTGCGCAGCTGGCTGCCGATGGCGAAGACGTGGCGGATGACCGCGTCAGCGCTGTTGGCCGCGCCGGGGCGCTGGGCGTAGGGCTTGAGGCGGACCACGAAGAAGGCGGCGTTGGATTCGGTGGCGAGATCAAGGATCGAGAAGCCCATCACCGACATGACATGGCTTACCTGCGGCAAGGCCTCCAGTTTGCGCACCACGTCATCGGCCACCACCTGGGTGCGGTTGACCGAGGCGCCGGGTGGCAGGCTGATCTGGGCGAAGAAGGCGCCCTGGTCCTCATTGGGCAGGAAGCCGCCGGGGGTGACGAAGGCCATGGCGCCGGCGGCCACTGCGAAGGTGGCGATGATCGCCAAACCAAGCCATGCCTTGCGCAGGGCGCGGGTCACGATGCTGGTGTAGCCGTCACGCGCGCGGTCTATCCCGCGCAGCACGCCACCCAGGAAGCCGTGCGGCGTGTGGCCGGGACGCACCAGCATGGCGCACAGGGCCGGGGAGAGGGTGAGCGCGTTGAAGGCCGAGATCAGCATCGCGACGCTGACGGTGACGGCAAACTGCCTGAACAGCAGGCCGGAGAGGCCGGGGATGAAGGCAATCGGCACGAACACGGAGAGCAGCACCAGGGAGATGGCGATGATGGGCGCGGTGATCTGGCGCATGGCCAGCTTGGTGGCCGCGCGGGGGGAGAGATCGGGCCGCTCGGCCATCACCCGCTCGACGTTTTCCACCACCACGATCGCGTCGTCCACCACGATGCCGGTGGCGACCACCAGGGCCAGCAGGGTGACAGTGTTGGCGGAGAAGCCGAACGCCAGCAGCACCGCGAAGGTGCCGGTGAGCGCGATGGGCAGCACCACGCTGGGCACCACAGCGGCGCGCCAGTCCCCCAGGAAGAGGAACACCACCAGCACCACCAGCGCGAAGGCCGCGGCCAGGGTGCGCTCCACCTCCACGATGGTGTCACGCACGAAGCTCGAGGTATCAAAGACCTTGGTGGCCTTGAGGGAGGGCGGGAATTTCTGCTCCAGCAGCGCCAGCTCCCGGGAGACGGCGGCGGAGGTGGCGATGGCGTTGGCGCCGGGGGCGAGATAGATGCCGATGGCCTGGCCGGGGTTGTTATCTATCTTGTTGATGCGGGTCTGGGTCTGGGCGCCCAGCACCACATGGGCCACGTCCTTGATGCGCAGGAGCGAGCCGTCAGCGTTGGCGCGCAGCACGACATCGCCAAACTGGGCCGCGGTGGTCAGCCGGCCCTGGGATTCCACGGTCATTTGCAGCTGCTGGGTGCTGGCGTTGGGCGGCACGCCGATGGCGCCGATCGGCGCCTGCACGTTTTGGCCGTTGAGCGCGGTGATGATGTCCTGCGGGGTGAGGCCAAGCTGGGTCAGACGGTTGGTGTCATAATACACGCGCATCGAGTAGTTCTGCGGCCCGAACAGCATGACTTGGCCAACGCCCGGCACGCGCGAGAGCGGGTCCAGCAGGTTGAGGGTGACGTAGTTGGAGACCTGAAGCTGGCTGAGCTGGTTGCCAGTGCTGGAGAGAAACAGAAAGTCCAGCACGGCGGAGGAGCGCTTGATGACCGAAATGCCCTCGCGCTGCACCAGCGGGGGGAGTTGCGAGGTGGCCTGTTGCACCGCGTTGGTGACGTTTACCGTGTCGATGTCAGGGTTCGAGCCGACGCGGAAGCTTACCATCAGGGTGTAGCTGCCATCGTTGGCGCTGGTGGATGACATGTAGATTTCATCGTTGAGGCCGTTGATGGCCTCCTCGATCGGCTCGGCCACCGTCTGTTCCACCACCTTCGCCGAGGCGCCGGGGTAGTTGACCGTGACCATGACCTGCGGCGGGACGATGCTGGGGAATTGCTCGACCGGGATGCGGGTGAGCGCGATGATGCCGGCCAGGACGATGATGATCGCGTTGACGATGGCAAAGCGCGGGCGATCAATGAAGAAGGAGGAGAACATCAGCTCTGCGCCGCGGGCTGGGGTGCCACCTTCATGCCCGGATGCACCAGCTGAATGCCCTGGGTGATGATTTTATCCCCTGGGGCGACGCCCGCGCGCACTTGCACGGTGGTGTTGCTCTGCGGCCCCAAAGTAACGTTATGGCGCGTGACGACGTTGCCTGGCCCCACTTCCAGCACATAGTCACCTAGCTGGTCGGTGATGAGCGCTGCCAGCGGGATGACGATGCGCGGCTGCGCCTGTTTGGCGCGCAGGATGACCGTGACGAATTCGCCATCGGTGAGGGTATGGTCCGGGTTGGGGATGCTGGCGCGCCAGGCTAGGGTGTCAGTGCTCTGGGTGACCTGGTTGTTGATGAAATCGACCGTGCCGGTATGGGCGTAGGTGGCGCCGCCGGGCAATTGCACCAGCACGGCCAGCTGGCTGGCCTGGGCGCGGTCCTTCAGCGCATCGGCCATGGGCAGGGAGAAATCGACATACATCGGGTCCTCGGCGACGATGGTGGCCAGCACGCCGCTTTGCGGCCCGACCACGTTGCCCACGTTGACCGCGGTGGCGCCGATGACGCCCGCGAGCGGCGCGCGGATCTGGGTGTAGCCGAGGTTGATCTGCGCGGTTTCCAGCTGCGCCTTGGCGCTTTGCACGGAAGCTTGGTCGGAGAGGTAGGTTGCCTCGGCAAGGTCCACGCTGGATTGCTGCCCGGCGGCGGTATGCAGCAGCGCCTGCGCGCGTTGCAGGGTGAGCAGGGCGGCATGCGCCTGCGCCTGCGCCTGCGCCAGTGCCGCCTGGGCCTGCGCGGCCAGCGCCTGATAGGGGGGCTGCTCGACGACGTAGAGCAGATCCCCCTGCTTTACCGCCTGGCCGTCGGTGAAGTTCTGCGACACCAGATAGCCGGTGACCCGCGCCTGGATGTTGACGATCTGCGGCGACTGGATGTGCCCGACATAACTCTGCTGCGCGTAAACCGGCTGGCTGGCGGCGGTGATGACCCCAACGGCGGGGGGCGCGGCATGGGCGCCGGGCGCGTTCTGGGCGCAGGCGGGGCCAACCGCCAGGCAGGCGAGCAGCCCGGCGGCAAAAATCTGTTTCATGTCAGTCTATCCTGCAGGTAGAGCGCGATGATGATGGTGCCAATATGGGCCGCGGGGGCGCGCGGTCAATGGATGGCGGACGGGCGCTTGCCGGGCCGCGGGGGCGAATATAATATGCGTGCGAACCAGAAAGACGCCGCCTTGGACATTGAAAAAATAAGAAACATGCAGATCGGCACGGTTGAGCAGCGTTATGGCAAGCGCGAGACCATCCTCTACGCGCTGGGGCTGGGGTATGGCGCCGACCCGCTGGATGCCGCCGAGCTGCCCTTTGTGTTCGAGGGCACGGGCGATGGGCTGCGCTGTGTGCCGGCCTATGTGAACGTGCTGTGCGACCCTGGTTTCTGGGCGCAGGACCCGCAATACGGCATCGACTGGGTGCGGCTGCTGCACGCGGAACAAGAGTTTACGATGCACCGGCCGATGCCAGCCTGCGGCATGTTGCGCGGGGAGCATCGCATCGCCGGGATTGAGGACAAGGGCCTGGGCAGGGGCGCGCTGCTGCACCAGGAGAAGGAGCTGTTCGATGCCGCCAGCGGCGAAAAGATTGCCACCGTGCGCACCACGCTGTTTTTACGCGGCAACGGCGGCGAAGGTGGTTACGGCACAGCGCCCGCAGCGGCCGAGCCGGTGCCGGAGCGCGCGCCGGACCGGGTGGTGGATATCTCCACCCTGCCCCGCCAGGCGCTGCTGTACCGCCTGAGCGGCGACTGGAACCCGTTGCATGCTGACCCGGCGATTGCCCGCCGGGCGGGGTTCGATAAGCCGATCCTGCATGGGCTGTGCACCAAAGGCATCGCCTGCCGGGCTGTTCTCGCCGCCTATTGCGGCAACGACCCGGCGCGTTTGCGCGGCATGTTTGTGCGCTTCAGCAAGCCCGTGATGCCGGGAGAGACGATCCGCTTCACGTTCTTCGAGGAGCCCGGGCGTCTGCGTTTTCGCGCCATCGCCGTGGAGCGCGGCGCCGTGGTGCTTGACCGCTGCACCGCCACGTTGAATTGATGACGCCGGATTTGAAGGAGTAGGATTTTGGGAAACCGGCTGCCAGACGACCCCGCCCCGTATTTCGAGACGCATGTGTTTGTGTGCGGCAACCGCCGCCCGGCGGGCCATGAGCGCGGCTGCTGCGCCTCGAAAGGCTCGGAGAAAATCCGGGACTATATGAAGGCGCGGGTGAAGGAGCTGAAGATACAAGGCGTGCGGGTGAACCAGGCGGGCTGCCTGGACCGCTGCGAGCTTGGCCCCTGCGCCGTGCTGTACCCCGAGGGCGTGTGGTACAAATTGGATTCCTTCGCGGCCGTGGAGCAGGTGCTGGAACGGCATATTCTGGCGGGTGGGCGCGTGCCGGAGCTGATGCTGCCCGAGGCATGACGGCGGAGCTGTTCGCGCTGAACCTGCCGGGGCTGACGCAGCTGCCGGGATTCGCGCACGGCGAGGAGACGGCGTTGCTGGCGGCGGTGGAGCGCGTTATCGCCGCGGCGCCGTGGCGGCAGGTGATAACACCGGGCGGCAAGGCGATGTCCGTACAGATGAGCAATTGCGGCGCGGTGGGCTGGATCTCTGACCGGCGGGGCTACCGCTACAGCGCGGCGGACCCGCTGAGCGGACGCCCCTGGCCCGCCATGCCGGAGGGTTTTGCCCGGCTGGCGGCGCGCGCCGCGGCGGTGGCGGGGTTCGCGGGGTTTGCGCCGGATGCCTGCCTGATCAACCTCTACGAGCCCGGCGCGCGCATGGCCCTGCACCAGGACCGCGACGAGGTGGATGTCTCGGCGCCCATCGTCTCGCTCTCGCTCGGGCTGCCGGCGGTGTTTTTATGGGGCGGCGCGGCCCGTGCGGACAAGGCGGCGCGCATAGAGCTGCACAGCGGCGATGTGGTGGTTTGGGGCGGGGCCGCGCGGCTGAATTTTCATGGTGTGCTGCCGCTGCGCGAGGGGGTTCACCCGGTGCTGGGCCGGCGGCGGATCAACCTGACGTTCCGCAAGGCGTTATGAACGCGCTGCGGGCCAGAACCGCTTTGGTCCTGACCCGCAATACAGAATCCGGGGCGGGTGCCGGTTATTCTTCGGCCACGATGTCGGCAACCAGCGTGCCATAACCGGAGGGACGGTAGAAGACGATGCCGATGAGCAGGCCGCCGATGCCGACGATCTTCACGGTCATATTAAAGGTCGAGAGCGCGTAGAGGCCGAGGACGATGAGAGCCACGGCGCTGAGGAACGGATATACGGCGTAGTGGATGAAGGTCCAGAGCGAGGTTTTGTAGCTGTCACGGTAGACCCAGGCGCAGACCAGCCCGGCAAGACCGTAATAATAGCAGACCTGCACGGCGATGGCGCTCACCGAATCACCCAGGATGGTGGCGATGGAGGGCATGAAGCTGGAGATGAAGATCATCACCAGGCCGACGGCCAGCAGCAGGTACATGGTACGCACCGGCGTTACCGTCTTGGCGTGAACAAGCGCGAAGAAGGTGGGGAGCGCACGGTCCCGGCCCATGGCGAAGAGGGTGCGGGAGAATTGCAGCATGGTGGTCTCCAGCGTGGCGACCGAGGAGAGGATGAGCGCCAGGGAGGCCGCATAGCCGCCCGCCTTGCCCAGCCCCGCGGCGACCGCGACGTGGTAGATCAGATTATCGGAATAGCTGGAGGATTTGGCGAGGGTGAACATCATCAGCGCCGCCACCGTGAAGGCGACGAAGGAGGCGATGGTGACGAAGATGCTCAGAAACCCGCCCTGACCGGCCGCGTTGGGGGTGTCAATCTTGGTTTCTTCAGCCAGGTTGCAGGTAACATCCCAGCCCCAGTAGAGGAACACCACCACCAGCGAGGACGAAATGAAGGTGCCCGGCGCATAGTTGAAGCCAAACCAGGACCAGGAGAAATGCGTGACGGCGCCGGAGGCGCTGGTGTGCAGGAAGGCAGCGACTGAGATGCCGAAGAGGATCAGCAGTTCGATCGAGCTCATCACCACCTGGATTTTGCTGGTGAGTTCGATGCCCGCGATGAGCACGGCGCCGATGGCCACGAACCAGAGCGCGCCGATGAAGGTGGTCAACACCACATTGCTCGCGAGTGCGGGATCGAAAAGGTCAATGGTCGCGGTGCCGAGCGGCACGCTGCCCGTGACCATGAACACCATGGCCGCGATGAGCAGCGCCCAGCCCGAAAAATAGCCGAAAAACCCGCCGAACACCGATTTGGTCCACTCATAGGCGGCACCGGCATTTGTCATTTTAACATTGAGGCCCTTGTAGGCGACCGCGATCCCCAGCATGGGAACTGCGAATACCAGCAGCGCATTCGGCGAAACCGCGCCGGCCGTCGCCAGCAGGCCCGCGATGGCCACGGCAATGGAGAATCCCGGCGCTGAACCCGCGATTCCCATGATGATGGATTCAAAAAACGTTAGAGAATTTGATTTTAATTTTGTACTCATTATAGTCGTAGCCCCCTTTTTTAATTGGATTAGCCTTTAGACTTTCAATTTTCAGCCCTTGGTTGCTGCTGGGTGATGCAATGGATATTGCCGCCACCCAGAAGAATTTCACGCGCCGGAACCATCACGATCTCTCGCTCTGGAAACAGCCGGGCCAGCACGGCCCGGGCCGCGGCATCCGTTGCCACTCCAAATGATGGAGCAATTATCGCGCCATTCGCAATATAAAAATTCACATACGAGGCGGCGAGGCGTTCACCGGCGGCGCGGTTCATGCCGTTCTCGCCATAGCCGACACCGGCAGCTTCTTCAGCGGAGATGAACATCGGCGTGGGCATCGGGATGTGTTCGACGGTGAGCGCGCGGCCCTTTGCATCGCGCGCGCCTTGCAGACGCTCCTGCGCCGCGCGGGAGATTTGGTAATGCGGGTCGGCTGGATCGTCGCACCAAGTGAGCAGCACCACGCCGGGGCGCACGAAGCAGGCCAGGTTATCAATATGGCCGCCGGTCTCATCGCCGGGCACGCCCTCGCCCAGCCAGATGACATGCGAGACGCCGAGATAATCTTGCAGCACCCGCTCCATTTCCTGACGCGTGGCACCCGGGTTGCGGTTCTCGTTGAGCAGACATGCCTCTGTAACGAGCACACTGCCTTCACCGTCGACGTGAATTGCCCCGCCCTCGATGATTTTTGGCGCGCGAAAACGCCGGGCGCGCTCCAGCTCAAGCATTTTCGCGGCTACCTGGCCGTCGAGATCCCACGGAAAGTACAAACCGCCCTGCAGCCCGCCCCAGGCGTTGAAGGGCCAGTCCACCCCGGCGAGCTCCCCTGCCGGGTTGAGCAGAAATGACGCGCCCACATCGCGCGCCCAGGAATCGTTGGTGCTGAGCTCAACGACGCGCACCGCTTGCGGGAGCATGGCCCGGGACTGCGCGAACTGGCCGGCGCTGACCAGCATCGTCACCGGCTCGAAGCGGGCGATGGCCGAGGCCACCGCCGTGAAGGCGTGCTGCGCGGGCTTTGCCCCCAGCCGCCAGTTATCCGGCCGCTCGGGCCAGATCATCCAGCACCCCGTGTGGGGCGTCCATTCCGCCGGCATCGCAAAACCAAGCTCGCGCGGCGTGGTCATCGTCATGCTTCCTTACCGGGCACTATGGATATGCCTGCCATCAAGCGTAAGCAGCGGGGTGTAGAGTTCGGGACGGCGGTCCCTGAAGACGCCCCAGGAGGCGCGGGTTTGGGCCAGCGCTTCAAGGTCGAACGTGGCGATGAGGAAGGTTTGCGCAACACGGTCAGCCTCGGCGATTTTGGCGCCCGTGTTATCGGCGATGAACGACGAGCCATAAAAGGTGAGCGCGGTGCCGTGCGCCCCCTGCTCGGTGCCGACGCGGTTGGAAGCCACGAGCGGGGTAAGGTTGGCCGCGGCGTGGCCCTGCATGGTTCGTTGCCAATGGCCGCTGGAATCCAGCGTGGCGTCCTGCGGTTCGGAGCCAATGGCGGTGGGGAAGAAAAGCAGTTCCGCGCCCATCAGCGCCATGGCGCGCGCGGTTTCGGGAAACCACTGGTCCCAGCAGATACCAACGCCGATGCGGGCGTATTTGGTGTCCCACACCTTGAAGCCGGTATCGCCGGGGGAGAAATAGAATTTCTCGGAATAGCCGGGGCCGTCCGGGATGTGGGATTTGCGGTAATAGCCGAGATTGGCACCATCGGCATCAAGGATGACAATGGTGTTGAAAAAGCTCTGACCGGCGCGCTCGAACACCGAGACCGGCAGCACGACGCCAAGCTCTTTGGCGATGGGCGCAAAATGTTTGATCGCCGCGTTTTCTTCCAGGGATTTCGCCAGCCCGAAACTGGCGTGGATCTGGTCCTGGCAGAAATAGGGTGTTTCAAACAATTCCTGGATCAGAATGATCTGCGCGCCCTGCGCCGCCGCCGCGCGGACCAGTTTTTCGGCCCGCGCAATGTTGTCCGCAGCATCGGCTCCGCAGGCCATTTGCGTGGCCGCCACTGTGACGTTTCTCATGCGGTCTCCAGATAGGCATCGTATTCAACATCGGAGATCCGCCGCCGCATTTCATTCACCTCCTGACGTTTGCAGGCCGTGAAGACACGTTGGAAGTCCGCGCCGAAAATACTGGCGATGTGTGCGGAGTCTGAGAATTTTTCGAGCGCAGCGGACCAGGCGATCGGCAGTGATGGCGCGCTGGGGCTGCGCCGCTCGCCGAAGGTCTCCGGTCCGGGGTCGGCCTTGGTCTCGATCCCGTTCAGCGCCGAGCCGAGCAGCGAGGCAAAGGCGAGATAGGGGTTGCAATCGGCACCGGCGACGCGGTGCTCGATGCGCGAGGCCTGGGGGTCAGCGGTGATGACGCGCATCGCCGCCATGCGGTTGTCGTGGCCCCAGTCGCCGAAGGTGGGTGCGTGCACGCCGGGGGCAAAGCGCCGGTAGGAGTTGGCGTGCGGCGCCAGGGTCAGCATCGTATCAGGCAGCGCCTTGATGATTCCGCCCAGCGCGTTGTAGAGCACCGGCGCTGCGCGCTCCGGCGTGCCTGCGAAAATGTTGCCGCCATTACGATCAAGCACCGACATATGCACATGCATGCCGCTGCCCGCCCATTGCCCGTAGGGCTTGGCCATGAAGGTCGCGGTCAGCCCGTGTTTGCGCGCGACCTGTTTGATGGTGCGCTTGAACAACGTTGCGGAATCGGCGACGCGCAGCGCATCAGTCGAGTATTTCAGGGTTACCTCGAACTGCCCTGGGCCGTTCTCGCTGATCAGCGTTTCCAGCGTGATGCCCTGCGATTTTGCATTCGACATCATCTCGCGCAGGATCGGCTGGTAGTCATGGATTTCACCCAGGCCCACCGCATCGATATGCCAGCCGCGCCAGCCGGAATAATCCGCGCCGCGCGGGGCGATTTTCAAACCGCCGGTCTGGCCCTGGTCCACCAGGTAGAACTCCAGCTCCACCCCCAGCGCGGGGGTGAGGCCGGCGGCGGTGAAGCGCTCCAGCACGCGCGAGAGGACGCCGCGCGGGTCCAGGTAGAAATGGCTGCCGTCAGCCTCGCGCATGGTCAGCATGGCCTGGCAGGCCGTGCCGTCAGCCCAGCCCATGCGGGTGATGGAATGAGGGACGGCGGTGCAGAGACCGTCGGGGTCGCCGGTGTCAAGCGCGATGCCGCCCTCGACCACGTCACGGCCCCAGATATCGAGCAGAAAGGCCGAGCGCGGCATGGCGATGCCGGCGCCAAGCAAGGCTTTGGCCTTATCGGGCTGCAGCCACTTGCCGCGCGGCACACCGTTCACATCGATGATGAAGGCTTCAATATATTCAGCCTGAGCCATCAACTCCAGTTTTTCGGTGTTGCCGGCCGATGCCGGCGCGCTCACAATGCCACCTCATGTTTCACTTGCTCGTAGGTCTGGTCGATGGATTTTTTCGCCAGGGCGACCATTGTGTCGATTTCGTCATATGAGATGATCAACGGTGGCGCGAACACCATGGTATCGCGCACGGCGCGCATGATCAGCCCGTTGTTGATGCAGAAATCACGGCAGATCTGGCCGACGCGGCCGTTTTTGGCGAAGAACTTGCGGGTGCGCTTATCCGCGCTCAGCTCGATGCCGCCGATCAGCCCGATGCCGCGCACTTCCCCGATGAGCGGGTGATCGTCGAACGCCTCGTGGAGTTTTTGGCGCAGCACCTCACCCACCGTCACGGCGCGCTCAACCAGCCCCTCGCCTTCGATGATGTCAAGATTTTTGAGCGCCACAGCGCAAGAAACCGGATGCCCCGAATAGGTGAAGCCGTGATAATACTCGCCCGTCTGATTGATGAGCACATTGGCCACACGGTCATGCATCAGCACGGCGGAGAGCGGGATGTAGCCTGAGGTGATGCCTTTGGCGACCGTCATCATATCCGGCTTGATGCCGAAATAATCAGAGCCGAACATTTTTCCGGTGCGGCCGAATCCGCAGATCACTTCATCGGCGATCAGCAGGATGTCATATTCCTTGCAGATGCGGTTGATCTCGGGCCAGTAGGTTTCGGGCGGAATGATGACGCCTCCGGAGCCCTGCAACGGCTCGCCGATGAAGGCCGCGACGTTATCAGCGCCGAGTTCCTTGATTTTATCTTCCACCTGCTTGGCGGCATAAAGCCCGAATTCGGCCGGGCTCATCTGGCCGCCGTAGCCGTACCAGTATGGCGGCATGACCTGCGTGAAGTTTGGCATGTCACCCGCCTGGCGGTGCATGTCCACCATGCCGCCGGCGGAGGCGCCGAGGGTGGTGGAGCCATGGTAGCCATATTCACGGCCGATGACGAATTTCTTCTCCGGCTTGCCCAGGGTCTGCCAGTAAACGCGGGCGGTGCGCAGGGCGGTATCCACCGCCTCGGAGCCGGAGCAAGCGAAGAAGGCGTGGTTGATGCCCTCGGGCGCGAGCTTGGCGAGGCGCTGCGCCAGCGCGGCGGCCGGCGGGTTCGTGGTTTTAAAGAATGTGTTGTAATACGGCAGTTTGGTCATCTGCCCGGCGGCAGCCTGCACCAGCTCGGGCCGGCTGTAACCCGCGTTGACGCACCAGAGGCCGGCCATGCCGTCCAGGATGCGGTTGCCGTCAGCATCCTTCAGAAATACCCCATCAGCTTCGGTGATGACACGCACGCGGCCCTCATGCAGAGCCTTGTGGTCGGTAAAAGGATGTAAATGATACGCATTATCAATGCTCTGCCAGTTTGCGGCATCGCCCGTTTTGTTCAGCATAACTGCTTCTCCCTATAGATTTAATGATCGCGCCCGCGCCTTGAGCGCGGGGCAAGAAAAAACCTTAAGCGTGGGGAGGGCTGAAGCCTATGCGCGCGCAAAGAAGAAGAAGTTCTTCCTTGAAGCTAAGCCCAACGGGAGCGGTTACCAAAACCATGCGCAATCTTTGCATGGCGGAACTGCAAGTTCAAGACAATTATAGTCTGATGAAAAAAAACCGGCTGGGGGAGGCCCCCAGCCGGTTTTTGTAACTTCAGGTTTTACCCTGTGATTAGAACACCAGCCAGATACCCGTGAACAACACGTCGTTGGCTTCTGCGGAGCGGCCGTTGCCGTCGTAGTTATGCGCCAACCCGTTGAACTGGGTGTAGAAGGTGTCTTCGACGAAGAACTTGGCATTCACCCAGGGGAAGAACTTGGGGCCATCGGTGTTGAACGGATAGTAGTCCAGCTCGGTGGTGTAGCTCTGAGTGTTCGGCTTGCCGTTAGCGTTGCTGGTTCCGGTGTTATAGAGCCCGGTATCGGCATTGCCGGTGATGCTATCATAGGCTTCCGTCACGCCGAACATCTGGTGCCAGAGATAGGAGGCGTTCATCGAGATGCTGTCCAGCGAATCATTCGGATTGGCGGTGATCCCGAGCGGATAACTTGCAGACCAATGCTGGAACTCATGCGCATAGGCCGCCTGCACGGAGAACGCCTGCTTCACGGTGATGTACTGGTATTGCGCATCCACGCCCACATCGGTCAACGTATCCGTCGGCCCATGGGTGTAACCGGAGGCGTAAGGATGATCGACCAGGCCGGAGGTGCCGATCTCGATCGACTGCTTCCATGAGCTGTGCTGCAAGGCAAAGCGCCAGTAAGGGATTGGCCCGGAGATCGCGGCTTCAGGCCCGACGCCCAGCGCGTAGGCGGTGTGGTTCGGTACGGCCTTATAGAGATCGAACTCACCGTAGAGCAGATCGGAGGGGGTGACATTGAGCGCACCGTAACCGCCAACGCCGGCCACGGCCTGCGCCAATGACGCGGTCTGCAGCCCGGCGGTCTGGCCAACCCCCAGCGCGGCCGGGATGAAGGGATAGCCCCAGGCCGGCAGCGTGTTCCACAAATCGGTGAGACCCGGCGCGTTGTTGAAGGTGAAGCCGTACACCAGGCGCCTGTTGCCCACGTTGGTCATCTGCGCCAGGCGGATGTCCAGATTATCCCAGTGGAATTGATGGCCGATGCCATCGTAGGTTCCTTGAATGAAACCACCCAGGCCGATCTTGCCATCGAGCGCGCCGCCGTAGAACAGGCTGGTCTGCTGGATCGACCAGGCATTGTTGCTCTTGAAATCAGGCGCCAAACCGCCCGGCACTTTATCGTGCAGCTGGGTAAAGCCCGCCTGCATCATGGCGGCGAAATTTTTAATGTCCGGGAAGGTGCCACCCTGCACATAGCCGTCCATCTTGAAGGCGCGGCCAAAGGGGGTGAGCTGTGGGAAACCAATATGGCAGGCCGAACAAGGCATGCCGGTCTGCGCCGCGAAGGCGGGGATCGCCTTGGCTTCCCGCGGCATCGCCGTTAGCGCCGCTATGCCAGCCAATGCGCCCACCGCACTCGCCCAATTCAATCTACTCCGCTTCATCGCGCTCTCCTGCTGAATGATGGCTGGTGATCTGCCAGTATGAACGATTGGCAACCTTGATCTATCTCAAGAATGGCCCGCCTGGGACAAAACAGTTTGGACCTGGCATTATTTTGAGAACCACGCGGCAAATTTGCCACACCTGGGGGCGGCGGGGCGGATTGGCCTTGCCGTGGGCGCGCGAGTTCGGCAGAGATCGGGACATGTCAGACCTCGATCAGCTTTTAAATTCCCGCGGCAACACCGCTGAACTCGGTGCCCATGCCATTGCCGCCTGCTTTGATGCCACGGGCCGCAGCTGCGCCTTCGCCATGGGCGACGGCAGCCTGCGCATGGCCACGGCTGAAACCTGGAGCAGTATCCCCGCGCATAACGGCGCCGTGCTCTCGCTGGCGCGGCACCCGGTGACGGGGGGATTTATCACCGGCGGCGATGACGGCCGGTTGCTCGCCGTGGGGCTGGACGGCGGGATTGATGAAATTGCCCGCTACGGCTCCAAATGGGTCGAGCATGTGGCAAGCTACACCGGGAAAACACCGCTGCTCGCCGCCGCCGCCGGGAAGACTCTGCATCTGTTCAACGGCAAGGGCGAGGCGCTGCGCGCCCTGCCCCACCCTAGCACCGTCACCGGCATTGCATTCGACAGCAAGGGCAAGCGGATCGCCGCGTCACATTATAATGGTGCATCGCTGTGGTTCACCGCCTCCACCTCGGAGACGCCGCGCAAACTGGAGTGGAAGGGCAGCCATACCGGAGTCGCCATTCATCCGCAGGGCGAGGCGCTGGTAACCTCCATGCAGGAAAACGCCCTGCACGGCTGGACCCTGCCGGAGGGCAAGCACATGCGCATGGCGGGCTACCCGGCCAAGTGCGAATCGTTTGGCTTTACGCACTCGGGGCGCTGGCTGGCCACCGCGGGGGCCGATACCATCGTGTTGTGGCCCTTCTTTGGCGGCGGGCCGATGGGCAAGGCACCGCTGGAGCTTGGCATGGGCGATGGTATCGCCAAGCGCATCGCCTGCCACCCGGAGACCGAGGTGCTGGCCGCCGGGTTTAATACGGGCTTGCTGCTGATTGCCGATATTGCGCAGGAGCATATCCTGCCTGTCTGCGGGCCGGGACGCGGCGCCATCACCGCACTTGCCTGGAATCCATCCGGCTCGCACCTCGCCTTTGGCACCGAGACTGGGTTTGCCGGGATCGTCGATTTTTCGCGGCGCTAGAGCCTGATCGTTTGAGGTTGACGAACGCTTAGTCTTTCGCGGGCGCTTCGATTTCCGGCGCCTCAAGATCGGGCGTTTCAACCTCGGGCGCTTCGACCTCGGGCGCTTCGACCTCGGGCAGCTCGTGCGCGGGGGCTGTTTCGAGCGCTCCATCCGGCGCCGCGGCGGCGGATTTCGGGGCAGCACCGGCCGAAGTTTCCTCAGATTGCGGTGGGGCGGCTGACCCCACGCTCCCGGCGCTGGCCGGGGCGCCGATCAGATCCTCGGCCTCGAACATTTCAGTTTCGATCTGGTCGATCGTGATGGAGTCCGCGGCGGTCAGCTCCCCCTGAATTTCGACCAGATGCTGACCATTGAGATCCAGCCCCGCCGGGGCGCCGGAGGCGGCAAGACCATCGGCGGTGACGAGCTGTCCCTTGGCGCTGGTCTGGAAATAGCCGCGGACCTCAACCAGGGTTCCCGGCGCGCCGAGCGCAACCGGCGCGGGAATGGCGGCGGCGGCCAGCAGGCCCTGGGGGCTGATGGTGCCGCTGACGATGACCCGCTCGCCGGGGGCAAGCCCCGCCGTGAGGCCGGGCGGCGCCTGCATGCTGGTGCCCGCGACCGCCAGCCGGCCGGGCGCCAGCGAGGTGACTTCCGCCGCCAGCTGAAAACGATTGCCCGGGGGCAAGGAAGTTACCCGCTGGGCAACCCAGTCGCCTGAGAGTCTGGGCAGCGCGGAGACCGCAACCAGCGCGCCGGCGCGCATGCCGGAAAAAAGCGCCTGGCCATGCGCCGCGACCACATGCTGCCCCAGCACGACGGCACTGCGGCCATCGGCGGCGATATGGCTCACCTCGCCGATGATGGGGTGAACGACGGTGATTTCCCTGGCGTAGCCGCCGTGCGGCGTGGTGACAACGCCTTTCACCTCGGCCGTTTCGCCCACGCGCAGCGAGGATACCGTGGCGGGGGCGCCGTCGATGACGACCAGCGTGCGGCCATCGAGCGCATATTCACGGCCGTTCACGAACACGCTGCCAAAAGCCTGGATGGGCCCATAGCCGGTGATCGGCATGCCGGGGCGGGCGATGCCCGTGCCGCCGATGCCGCCGGGGCCGGAACTGACGCCCGTGCCGCCGATGCCGCCGGGCTCACCGCCGGATGCCTGAGCCCGCGCCGGAGCTGGCGCGGCGCAGAGAGAAAACACGGCCACTGCCAGCCCGAGCAGCACGCCAGCCCCCCCGCGCGCGGCCCGCCCGGGGCGTTGCGCAGGGGGTTGCGGGGGCGATGCCATGTCAGGCTTGGTCTTCGGTGCTGGTTTCATAGTAATACACGCCAAGGCGCAGCCGTTTCAGCGGCTGGCCCGCGGCCTCGGACTCGGGGGGTGGGCTGCTGTCCAGCAATTTGGCGTTGGCCCGCCTGAGCATTCTGTCCGCCATTTCGCTGAGCATGGGACGGACCGCTTCCAACTGGCTGTCAGTCATCGCGTTGTGGAAGAGCGCGCGTTCGATGAACGGGCGGTTGCCCGGTTCCAGATTATGCAGCCCGCTGCGCAGATGATCGCTCACATTGGCGGCGAGAAACAGCATCTTGTCCTGCGGCGTGCCCGGGGTGAAGGCCGCCCGCAGCAGATACAGCCGATCCTCATCGTCACGCTCGACGATCCCCGCCCGGTGCAGTTCCTCGATCACGGTGCGGGCCCGGACATCGACCTTGGCCGCGCGCAGCAGGGAATCGAAATTTGGTTCAGGGTCGCTGCCGCGCGTGCCCAGATGGGTTGGCTCGCCCTCGGCATCGAGAAAGGCCGGGGCGGAGACCCATGTCGCCACCACGCGCGCGGCCATGTTGACGCCCGCCATCGGGTCGCGTGTTTCACTCCGGCGCGCCTGCAACGCGTCATCGCGCAGGCGTTTGACCTCGCGGCGGTTGATGCCGGTAACCAGGCTGATGCTGCTGTCCGTCGGCGCATCCTCGGCGTTGTGCCGGCCGAGCGCCTCCTCGACGTAGATTTTTTTCAGCAGGTCGCGCAGCGCGATATAGCCCAGCCCCCGCTGCATCAGATAGGCGATGAGCGGGCTGAGCAGGCGGCGCACCATGGTTTCTACATCTGCGTCCATCGAGTCCTGTGCTATTCCCCCACGGCGGGCATGACCAGGGCCGCGCCCTGAAACTGTGTGACTTTGTTCCACATAGCGGCACGCGCGGGTTTTGCAAGTGGCGGACGGGGAAAGCCGTTATTCATCGAACGCCAGCCTGAGGCCAGATGAAATGCTCCGGCTGAAATGCAGCATCATTGTTCAACGTATGGTTGCCCCCGCGCCGCTATCCGCAGGCGCCGGACACTGCTTTGGACCGGCCGGCCGCAGCGGCTCTGGCGCCAACCGGGATCAGCATGAACAAAAAAGCACCGGCGGGAAACGCAACGGCGAGGAAAACGCCGGCGAGCGAAATATCCCGGTTCAGTATCCGGCACGCCGAGAGGACAAAAACCCCCAGGAGGGCGAAGAGCGCATAATCAGCCGCCGACATGGATTTGAAGATGGAGATGAAAAATGACAATGCTTGGGCCTTTCGTGCCGGGCCGTGTAGGTTTGCGGGGGGGCTTTGCCGCGCGGCGCGGCGCGGGTGGTCTGAGGGCTGAATCGCCCCCTAATATATTTCAGCCGGTATTTTAGGCTTCAGGATGGCGATGCCATCAAGCCTGAGCTTGCTGCCCAGCAGTTCAACCACGCTGCGGGCATCGGCGTCTCGCTCCAGATGCGAATGCAGCATCACCCCGGCCAGCGAACGGTCGGGAAATCGGGAGAGACCTTCCGCCGCGGTGGTGCTCAGGATCGTGGCACCAGATTGCGCGGCTTGCGTACGGGCGCGGGTGGAAAGCTCCGGGAATGCTTCCAGCCCATAGATGGAGAAACGCCGCGAAATGGACTTCAGCGTTTCACGGTGGCAGCCGACATCCACCACATTGCCTGAGTCGGGGCCCAGATGATTCAAAAGCTCGTGAGGCTGTAGCATGGAAAACATGAACCGCCGCCAGCTTGTCGCACGGTCCACCCAGTGCAGAAGCACATCGCCCGGATGTGCCAAGGCGCCATCCGCGCGCGGCGCATCCGCCGTGGGGCCGGCGGCCAGGGGGGCGTAAGTGAACCCGCAATTCCCGCACGCAACGAGCTTGCGGCCGGTTTTGGCGAAGGCCAGCTCCCGGGCGGCGGCGGCGGCGGTTTCACAGACCAGGCAGTCACGCAATCGCACGGGCCGGGAATTCTCCGGCGTGGCAGGTTCAGCCGGCACTGCGACCGCCGCCGAACGAGACAACCCTACGACGCTTCACCTGGAATGCTCCCATCGCTTCTCGGGACACGCCCGTCTTCACGCTACGATAAGCGCGATTGCGAGGCAGGTGTGCCGGTACAACTCCATATCGTGGAATAAAATCCCACAGTCAAGCAAGAAAAAACTACTTTGGATTGTACTCAGGAATAGATAACAATTAGAAAACCCTATCTCAGAATTTTTCGGTGAACCCCATGCCCGCGCCAAATTTTGGACTGTTGGGGGTCAGGCCGCGGGTCAGATAGGTCTGAAAATCAAGCGTGGGGCTGATCCTGACGGTGTAGGCGGCGATCAACTGTTCGAACGGCCCTACCCCGCGCTGAGGCGTGCCATTGTCCAAGAACAGCGCGGTGACATAGCCATGATAGGGCACGACGAGGCTGGCGCCGGCTTCAAATGTTAGTGTGTTGCGCAGCTTTAACCCGCGCGCGCGGCCGGCTATCCGGTAGCCGGCCCGCGCATAGGGCAGCAGGCGGCCGGAAATGTTCCATTCAAAATGGCTGCCAAATTCGACATCGGGCTGACCGGTGCCAAGCCCGCTGGACCGCGAGGCCGTGGGGATCTTGATCTTCACATAAGGCCTGATGGAGGGGCTGAGGCCGGAGGTGTCGAGCACACGGTAGGAGGCGGCGGCCCAGATGTCGCCCAGGCCGGTGCGCCATACGGGGTGGCCGCTGGTCTGGATCACCGAACCGCCGTTCAGCAGCCCCGCGCCCTGGAGCGCGATGTAGGGAATTTCCAGCCGCGTGCGCAACCTGGCGCCGTGGTATTCCAGGCTCAACGGCAGTTCATAGACCCGGATGGTATGCGCGGTTGCGAACGTTCCGCCGAAATAGGACGGCTCCACACTGATGCTGAAGGGGTGGGCTTGTTGCGCCCGCGCGAACGCGGGAAGGCACGGGCCGAGCAGGCAACCGCCGGTCAGCAGCGCCGCCATGCGGAAGCGCCGCCGCTTGCGTGGCACAGCGGCGGATTTAGAGGTGGCGCCTTGCGGAACTGTCATCTGATGAGGGAATTATCCGGAAAAACAGAATGTAAGCAAGCTTGCCGCGCGCGGCACGCCAGCGCGCCCCGGAAACGCGAATCCCCCTCAAGGCCCCAAGGCCGCTGCGCCGCGGGATCAGCCCGCGTGCAGGAACAGGCCGATGGTGAGCAGGATGCCGATGGCGGTGATGCTGACACGCAGCACGGTTTCGTTGATCCGCCGGAGCATGTAGACGCCAAGCTGGCCGCCCAGAATGGCGCAGACCGCGACCAGCAGGACGATATACCATTGCACGCGGGTCTGCACGATGAAGATGACGACGGCCGCGACATTGATGACGCCCGCCAGCATGTTCTTGGTCGCGCCGGCGTGGCGCACGGAAAGCCCGGCCGCGGTGAGTGCCGCCAGCATGAGAATGCCGATGCCGCCGCCAAAATAGCCGCCGTAAATCGCGATAAGCATTTGCGAGACCATGGCGGCGCGCGGGGTGATGTGGGCGGGCTCGTCCTCGGCGCGTTTTTTGGCGGCAAAGCTGCCCCAGGCGAAAACGGCGGTGGCGAACAGCACCAGATAAGGCACGAGATGGGTGAAAATGCTGACCGGGGTGGCGAGCAGCAGGACCGCGCCGATTCCCCCGCCAATCAGGCTGATGACGCAGAGCATGCCGATGGAAAGGCCCGCCGCGCCCTCCACCAGGCTGCGCCCGGCGAGCGAGGTTGTCACCTGGCCGGGGAACAGCGCGATGGTGGAGGTGATATTGGCGGCGAGCGGGTTGAGCCCGCTGAACAGCAGAGCCGGGAACACCAGGAACGAGCCGCCGCCGGCCAGCGCGTTCTGCGCGCCGGCGATGAAGGAGGCCAGCGCCAGGAGGATCAACGCCAGGGTCATGCGATTGAAACCAGCGCTCGCAGCTCATCGGCCGGTGGGCGCGCGCCGATCCGGCTGATCGCCAGCGCCGCGGCCCTGGCGCCCAGCACGCCGGCGGCGTGCAGGCTGGCGCCCTTGGTGTAGGCGGTGAGGAAGCCCGCGGCGTAGGCATCGCCAGCGCCGGTGGAGTCCACCACCTGGGTTGGCGCCGCGGCGACATGGGTTTGCGTGCCCTCGTGCAGGATGATGCTGCCGGCCTCGCTGCGGGTGAGCACCGCGAGGTTGATCTCGCGGGCGGCATCCGCTGCCGCCTCGGCGAAGTCGTTACGCTGATACAGGCTGCAAATTTCAGCCTCGTTGGCGAAGATGATGTCAACGCCTTCAGCGATGAGGCGGCGGAAGCCGTCGCGGTGGCGGTCGACACAGAACGCGTCCGAGAGGGAGAGAGCGGTTTTCTGCCCCGCCGCGCGGGCGGTTCGGGCGGCTTCGGCGAAGGCTGCCTGGGCGGCCGGGGGATCAAACAGATACCCTTCCAGATAGGTGACGGCGGAGGCGGCGATGACGGTCTCGTCCAGATCGGCGAGCGAGAATTCGCCGCCCGCGCCGAGGTAGGTGTTCATGGTGCGCTGGCCGTCTGGCGTGACCAGGATGAGGCTGCGCGCGGTGGGAATGTGCGCCTGCAGCGGCGCGGTGGGGTAATGCACGCCATGCGCGGTGATCTCGCGGCGGAAGGTCTCGCCCATCTCGTCCGCCGCGACCTTGCCGAGGAAGGCGGCGCGCGCGCCAAGCGCTGCGGCCACCGCGCAGGTGTTGGCAACCGAGCCGCCTGAAGCGGTCAACCCGCCCTGCATGGCGGCGGTGAGTTTGGTGGCGGTGTCAGCGTCAATCAGCGACATGCCGCCCTTTAGCATGCCGTGGCGGCTTAAAAATGCGTCATCGGTTGGCAACAAGAGGTCAACGATGGCATTGCCGATGCCGGTAATATCGTAACGGGTGACGGCCATGCTGGTCTCTCCAATGGTTTTGCGCCCGGCGATACCACTGCTCGCGCCACGCGGGCAAATGTTGGGGCCGCATGGCTGAGGTTGTCCCGGGACGGCGGCCCGTGCTAGCCAAGCGCTATCATTTTTGTGCCAGGGAGGATTCGTGTTCAACAAACGCAAGCCTGAAGAGCCGAAACCCGCAGCAGCGCCGCTGCCGGCCGCCGAGACCCCGGCGCCGCCAGCCCCGGCCGCCGCCCCTGATGACGCCACGGCCGCCTTCACGGCGCAATACAATTTCAAGGAGACTCCCATGGCCCGTTCCCCGTTCACGCCGCATATGCCCGCCCCCGCCACCGCCGCCGTACCGGCGCGCTCCACCGTGAGCAGCACCGCCGCCGCCACGCCGCGCGATGACGGCCAGCGCCGCACGCTCGTGGTCGGCCGCGGCATCAGCGTGCAGGGCACCGTGCAGGATGCCGAGCGCCTGGTGGTTGAAGGCACCGTGGAAGCCGCCATGATCAACGGTCTGGTCGAACTCTCCATCGCCCAGGGCGGCTTGTTCAAAGGTGAGGTCGAGGTGGATGAGGCCGAGGTCGCGGGGACCATCGATGGTACGCTGGTCGCCCGGCATGCGCTCATCGTCCGTTCCTCGGGCCGGGTGCTGGGCACCGCGCGGTGCCGCCGCCTGCAGGTGGAAGACGGCGGGCAGATTACCGGGCGCATCGAGATGATGACCGACACCGGCATTCCCGCGCACGAGGATTAAGCGAAGCGGATTAAGCGAGGCGGGGTTTAGAGCCGGATGTCATCCGGCCCTCAATTACAAAGATAGAGGACGAAGATTAAGGCCGGGGCGCGTCTCCCGGCCTTTTTTATGGCTCATGGCCGTATTTGAAGGTGCCGCGCGGCGCGGCGGCGGCCCCATTGCGCCAGCAGAACCGGCGCGGCCATGAGCACGGCGGCCAGATTCCACCGCAGGAAATCCAGATTGCCAGCGCCTTCGACGATGGTATCGAGCACCGCGAACACGGCCAGGGTACCGGCGGCGAGCATTTCCTCCCAGGCGAGGTTGCCGGGTTTGTCGCGGCTCCAGAGCCGGATGGCGGCGGCGATGACAGGGATGATGAACACCGGCATGGGGGCATCCCGGTAGCGCCCGGCGAACACCAGTATAACCTCGAAGATGGCGGCGCTGGCCAGGAAGATGAACCAGAGGGAATTATATGTGAGGGGGAATTTGCCCCGGCGCAGGGCGGCCAGGGTTTGCGCGCCGGTGGCGTCCGCCGGCAAAGGGGCGCTGGCAAGGATGGCGCCCGCGCGCCGGATGACCAGAAACGCGAAGAGCGCTTGCAGCGGCAGATTGACCAGCGCGTCCAGGCGCAGCCAGTTGTCATAAAGCATTGGCAGCGTGCCCATGCAGGCGTAGGCAAAGCCGTTGCCAAGCGCGAAGGCGGGAACCGCCAGACGCAGCCTCCTGAAGCCCCCGGCCACGAACAGCAGGCAGCCTGAGAATGCGCCCAGCAGCGCGTACCAGGGCCAGTGCGGATGTTCGCTCACGGGGCCGGTGAGCGGGAATTTCAACTCCCGGTTGGTGGTCCAGATGCCCCAATTGGCGCCCGCTACGCCTTCGTCCTCATATTTCCAGGGCTGGTCGAAGGCTTCGATCAGGTTGTAGTCCACGCCCTCCTGGTTCGCCAGGGTGACGAAGCGGCGCAGGAACACCGCCTCGTTGACGCGCGAGGGCACGGCGGGACCGCGCGAACGGCCGCGCGAGGGCCAGCCGGTTTCACCGATGGAGATCTGCTTGCCGGGGAAGAGCGCCTTAAATTCATCCGTGGTGGATTTGATGCTGGCCAGCGCTTGGCTGACGCTGAGCGGCGTGTTCTCCCAATACGGAAGGAAGTGGATCATCACGATGTTCACATGCGGAGCGACCTGGGGGAACTGCTTCCAGAAATCCGTGACATCGGCATAGGCGACCGGTTGTTTCACGCGCGCGCGAACCGCATCGATGTCAGCGATGAGGTCCTGCACCGAGAGATCGCGGCGCAGCAGCACCTCATTGCCGACGACGACGCGGGTGACGGTGTTGGGGTAGGCGTTGGCCTCGGCGATGCCGGCCGCCATTTCCTTGGCGTTGTCAGCCGGGTTGGAACTGAGCCAGATGCCGAGCCAGACCTTCAGCCCGGCCTGCTTGGCCAGCCCCACGATGTCAGTATGGTTGCGGATCGCGGCCAGGGTGGCGGGGAGTGTGCCCTCAACCGAGGAATAGGTGCGGATGCCCTCGGCATGGGTGGCCACCAGCGCCAGATCCTGGGCGATTTCCGCCGGGGTGGGGTAGGTTTTATCCTGCGGCGATTGCCAGGCGCGGTAGGGCGCGTAAGACAAGGAATTGAACTTTCCCGCTGTCATGGTCACATCGGCTGCCTGGGGTTGATTGGGCGCCTTCCAGAGCAGGAAGGTGAGCAGGCACAGGGCCATACAGGCGGCAAGTGATTTTTTCATGGTGCATGGCTTAGCCGGAGCGCCGCAACTGGGGAAGAGCAATGTCCGACGATACAATCCGCCAGATTTTGACCGGTACGAAGCGTATCGCGCTGGTCGGGGCTTCAGCGAAGCCGGAGCGCGCATCACATGAGGTGATGCAGTTTTTGCTGGGCCAGGGGTATGATGTGACGCCGGTGAATCCGGGGCTGGCGGGGCAGGAGATTCTCGGCCGCAAGGTGGTGGCCACGCTGGATGAGGCCGCGCCGCTGGATATGGTGGAGCTGTTCCGCAAGGCGGCGGACGTGGCGGCGCCGGTTGATGACGCGATCCGCCTGGGGGCGAAGACCATTTGGATGCAGCTGGGAATCATCAATGAGGCGGTGGCGGCGAAGGCGCGGACGGCAGGGCTGCAGGTGGTGATGAACCGCTGCCCGGCGATCGACATTCCACGCCTGGGGTTGCTGAAATAGGCGAGCGGCGAAAGCGGCGCATCTGGCCTGTATGACGATCCATTCCAGATTTCACGCGGGCGGTCTTGTTCAGGGGTTTGCCTGAGCATCGCGGATGATCCAGCGGGCGGCTTTCTCCGCGATCATCAGGACCGGCGCGTTGGTGTTGCCGCTTGTGATTGCGGGCATCACGCCAGCATCCACAACGCGCAGGCCGGCCAGGCCGCGCACCCGCAGGTGACTGTCCACCACGGCCATGGCGTCGTCCGCCTGACCCATCTTGGTTGTGCCCACGGGGTGGAAAATGGTATTCGCAATGTCTCCGGCAAGCTTGTAGAGTTCGGCGTCGCTCTCAAACATCGCACCCGGTTTCCATTCAACCGGCTGGTATTTTGCCAGTGCCGGTTTGGCGGCGATGTCGCGAATCTGCCTGATGCTGCTGGCGGCGATCTGGCGGTCTTCATCGGTGCTGAGATAATGCGGCGCAATCGCCGGCGGGGCATCCTGGGCCGGCGAGGTCAGACGCACGCTGCCCCGGCTGGTGGGATTGAGGTTGCAAACACTCACGGTAAACGCAGGGGTTTTGTGGAGAGGCTCGCCGAACGCATCGAGGCTGAGCGGCTGAACATGATATTCCAGATTGGCGTGCGCGCGGCTTGCATCCGAGCGCGTGAAGGCGCCGAGCTGCGAGGGCGCCATGCTCATCGGCCCGCGGCGCGTGAGCATGTATTCAAGCCCGATCTTCGCCTTTCCGATCAGGCTGTTGGCCAGCGTGTTCAGGGTTGCCACGCCCGAGACTTTGAACACCGTGCGGATCTGCAGATGATCCTGGAGGTTTTCACCCACGCCGGGCAGATCCAACATGATGCCGACGCCATGCTCCCTGAGCAACGCGGCCGGGCCGATGCCCGAGCGTTGCAGGATCAACGGCGAGCCAATGGCGCCCGCGCAGAGAATCACCTCCCGCCTGGCGTGCACGCTCATCGCCCCGCCTGGACGGTTGAGCTCAACCCCCGCGCAGCGCTTGAGCCCGGAGGGGGTTGTCTCGATGTGCAACTTGCTGACGGATGCCTGCGTCCAAATGGCAAGGTTGGGGCGGTGTTTCACAGGGCGCAGAAATGCCTTCGAGGTATTCCACCGCCAGCCGGATTTCTGGTTGACCTCGAAATACCCGACGCCTTCATTCTCGCCGGTATTGAAATCAGCCGAGCGCGGCACGCCGGCTTCAACGGCGGCGTTGGCGAAGGCTTCGAGAATCTCCCATTTCAGGCGCTGCTTCTCAACGCGCCATTCGCCGCCATGGCCGTGCATCTCGGAGAATCGGCGGCCCTGCCCGGTAATGGGGTCCGCGCCGTCATCGAGGCGGTAATGATCCTCATGGCGCTTGAAATCGGGCAGGACGTTTTGCCACGCCCAGGCGTCATCGCCGGTCAGCGCCGCCCAGCCATCATAATCGCGCGCCTGTCCGCGCATATAGATCATGCCGTTGATCGACGAACTGCCACCCAGCGTCTTGCCGCGGGGATAGCGCAGCACACGCCCGTTCAACCCTGGTTCGGGCTGGGTGCGGTAGAGCCAGTCAGTCCGGGGATTGCCGATGCAATAGAGATACCCAACGGGAATATGAATCCAGGGGTAATTATCCTTCTTGCCGGCCTCGAGCAGCAGCACCCGCATGGCGGGATCCTCGCTCAACCTGTTGGCCAGCAGACACCCGGCAGAGCCACCGCCAACGATGATATAATCGAACTGTTCCTCGAGCATGATCAAGCTTTCTGTCTGGCGCGCGGGCATTGCGCATGGATGCTCCGACTTTGGTTTTCCGCCGTCAACCTCCAGCGCCGGGCCCATAGCGGGCGGGCGGCGCGATTTGCAGCGCGATTGAAATGACAAGGAAGCAATTGGTTGCTAGTGTCCCGATTCTAAGGTTCGTGGCATCGAAATATCTTCCTTTGCGGGACACCAGCCTTTTTGTTTTCAGTGGCCTGCTCGTCCCTTCCGTCCGCTGCGCGTGCCGCGAACTTCAGGGGCAGGACACTCGTTTGGCGTGAATAAAGGGCGAGGGGTGCGGCATCTGCATGGCGATTACACTCAAAGACGTGGCGCAACGGGCTGGCGTGTCGCACGCGGCGGTATCACGGACATTTACGCCTGGCGCGTCAGTCTCCGCCCGGACCCGCGCCAAGGTCGAAAAAGCCGCGGCCGAGCTTAACTACAGCCCCAATATTCTGGCGCGCAGCCTGATGACCCGCAAGACCCAGCTGGTCGGGTTGGTGTCGAACAATTTTCATAACCCGGTTTTTCTGGAAATTTTTGATCTTTTTACCCGCGGCCTCCAGGCGCAAGGTCTCCGGCCGCTGCTCGTCAACCTGTCGGAGGAAACCGATCCGAAGCGCTCGGTCGGAATGTTGCAGCAATACTCGGTCGATGGGGTGATTGTGGCGTCCTCGCACGTTGCCGATGGATTTGCCCTGGCCTTTCAGGCCGCGGGCATGCCGGTTGTTCATGCCTTTGGCCGCGCCACGCGCACGCCCGTCGTTCCGGTTGTGGGTATCGACAATGCCGATGCCGGGCGCATCGCCGCCAGAACGCTGATCGCGCGCGGCTACCGGCGGATCGGCTTCCTGGGCGGGCCGCAAGACGCTTCGACGACGCAGGATCGCGGCCAAGGTTTTTTGGAGGCCGCGGCGGCGGCGGGGATCGACGCAATCGCGAGCTACGCGGGCGCCTACAGTTTCGACGCCGGGCGGGACGAAATGGCGCGGCTTTTGGCGGCACCTTGGGCGGAAGCCTATTTCTGCGCCGACGACGTGCTCTCCATCGGCGCCCTTGCGGCAATCCGCAAAGCGGGCCTGGCCGTGCCGCAGGACATCGGCATCATCGGGTTGAACGACATGGCGCTGGCGGCCTGGACCGGCATTGAACTAACAACGATACACCAACCTTTCGCCGCCATCGTCGAGGCTTCGATCGAGTTGATGCAGTCACGGTTTTCCAACCCCGGCCGCCTGCCCGAAGCGCGGCTGTTTCCCTGCCGCATCGTCGAACGGGCGACCCTGCGCCCCCTGCCCTGACCAGTTTCACACCGCTGCGGGCCGCGATTAACGGAACAGTTTTGGCCGTGCGTCGACCCAGGCGCCCTCAGCCTTGGCGGAGGCCACCGCGGCATGGATCGCCGCAATCGAGCGCAGGCCGTCTTCCGCCGTGGGAAACAGCGTTACCGCCGGATCAGCCCGCCGCCCGGCCCGCAGCGCCAGCAAGTTTTCAGCCAGGTCGCGATAGATGTTGCCAAAGGCCAGCGGCATGCCCTCGGCATGGCCGACCGTAACCCGGCTTGCGCGGTCTGCCTCTGGCGAAAGATTACCCTCGCCGCGCTCTATCACCTGCAGGCGCTGGCCGAGCGGCATGTAGTAGAGCTGGTTGGGTTGTTCCTGCGCCCAGCGCAGACCGCCGGTCTCACCAAAAACCTGGAGCGTGAGCCCGTGCTGGCGCCCGATGGCCACCGATGATGTCCAAAGCCGCCCGGCCGTGCCGCCGTCCATGCGAAAATTGACCATGGCGTCGTCTTCCAGGACGCGGCCTGGCAGGCATGAGAGGAAGTCTGACGACAAGCGCACAACCTCCTGGCCTGTTACGAAGGCGGCCATATGCAGCGCATGAATACCGCAATCGGCGAACTGGGCCGAGACGCCCGCCTGCGCCGGGTCGTAACGCCAGCGCACGCGCGGGTTATCAGCCTCGGCGGCGTTTGCATGGTGACCGTGGGCGAACTCCGCGACAACCAGCCGGATCTTGCCCAGATCTCCCCGCGCGGCCATGGCCCGCATGTGCCGCACCAGCGCATAGCCGGTGTAGCCATAATTCACGGCGCAGATACGCCCGGCCTTGCGGGCGGCGAGCACGAGATCCTCGGCCTCGGCCTCGGTCACGGTCATCGGTTTTTCGCACAGAACATTGAAGCCAGCCTCAAGAAAGGCCTTTGAAATCTCGTAATGAGTGGAGTTGGGCGTGGCGATCGTGACGAGATCAACACGGTCTGAACGGTTGATCTCGCCCGCCAGCATCTCCCGCCAGCTGCCATAGGCGCGCTCGGGGGCCAATCCCAGCCGCTGCCCAAAGTCGCGCCCCGCGGCTGGATTGTGATCCAGCGCGCCGGCCGCAAGAACGAAATACCCGTCCAGCCCGGCAGCCAGCCGATGCGCCGGCCCAATCTGGCTGCCCTCGCCGCCGCCGATCATGCCCCAGTTCAGTTTTGTCATGGTGGTACCCTTTCAGAATCCGGTGGAGGAGAGGCAGGCCCGGCGTGTGCGCGTTTACAAATCGATCCAGCCGCCCGTGGCGTGGCTGGCATGGGCCGCTGCGATCACGCGGTTGACTTCCATGCCCTCGCGGAAGGTGGGCCAGACCGGCAAGCCGGTCTCGATGGCGTGCAGAAAATCCCGCGCGCCGATGATGATTTGGTCCTGGTAGCCGGTGCCATGGCCAGGCCCCTGACAGAAGGCCAGATAGTCAGGGTGGGCGGGGCCGGTGAGGATTTTGCGGAAGCCGCGTTCGGCCTGGGGATCGGACGCGCGGTAGAGCCACAGAGCGTTCTGGTCCTCCTGATCGAAGCGGATCGCGCCCTCTGTGCCGGTGATTTCATAGGCGTAGCCCATCTTCCGCCCGGTCGCGATGCGGCTGAAGCTCAGATGCCCCATCGCGCCACTGGCGAACCGGCACATGAACTGGCCGATGTCGTCGTTCAGCGGGCGGCCTTCGGCACCCGGCCGGTCTGTGTAAACGGTTGCAATATCAGCGCTCAACCGCGCGATGGGACCGGCCAGCGCGATGGCCGCGTTGATCATGTGCGGCGCCAGATCGCCCATTGTGCCGTTTGCCGGGCCAAAGCTGCGCCAGGAGGCCGGTTTTTGCGGATCGGCGTCGAAATCCTCGGTATGCTCGCCGCGAAACCAGGTGATCTTGCCGATTTCGCCGCGGGCCAGAAGGGCGCGGGCGTATTGCGAAGCCGGTGTGCGGATATAGTTGAACCCCACCATGTTGACCGCGCCCGAAGCCGCGGCGGCGGCGGCCATTGCCACGCTGTCCTCCAGGCTGGCGCCCAGCGGTTTTTCGCAAAGAACTGGCTTTTTCAGGGAAAATGCCATTTCCGCGATAACGCGATGGGTCTCTTGCGGGCTGGCGATGACGATGGCCTCGACCCTGGGGTCGGCGACGAGTTCACGCCAGTCCGAGGTGGCGCGCGCAAACCCAAAGGCGCTGCGGTAGCGCTCGGCCGAGGCGTCACTCGTGGCGCAGACCATTTCCAGCCGCGGCCGCAGGGACGTGTTGAAAACGGCGCCCACGGCGGACATCGCCACCGCATGTGCCTTGCCCATGTAGCCGCCGCCGATGATGCCAATTCCGATGTGTCTCATGGAACGTTCCTTAAAAGATTTTGCAAGCGCTTGCAATTATGTACCGGACTCGCGATAATGCGGTCAAGACCACCTTAAAACAGGAGAGACGCATGGAACAGAAGGATCTGACGCTCCAACTGACCGTGGCTCAAGCCATCGTGCGGTTTCTGGCCAACCAGTTCATCGAGACCGACGGCCAAAGCACGCGGATTTGCGCCGGGGGGTTCGGTATTTTTGGCCACGGCAATGCGCCCGCCCTGGGCGAAGCGCTCTACGAGGCGCGCGCGATCTTGCCGCTCTACCGTGGCCAGAACGAGCAAAGCATGGGCTTCGCAGCCGCTGGTTACGCCAAGGCGCATCTGCGGCGGCGCTTCATGTTCTGCACCGCCTCGGCGGGTCCGGGCACGGCGAACCTGCTGACCGCCGCGGCACTGGCCCACGCCAACCGGCTGCCAATGCTCATGCTATGCGGCGACAATTTCGCGACCCGCCTGCCCGATCCGGTGCTCCAGCAGCTTGAACACGCGGGAAACCCGGCGCTTGGCGTCACCGACGCGTTCCGGGCGGTCTGCCGGTTTTGGGACCGGATCACGCATCCGGCACAGCTTTTGAACAGCCTGCCCGCCGCGCTGAACACGCTGCTCGACCCGGCTGATTGCGGGCCGGTTTTTCTCGCGCTGCCGCAGGATCTGCAGGGCTGGGCCTATGACTATCCGGCGGATTTTTTTGAACCCCGGCTTCACCGTATCCGCCGCAGCCCCCCTGATCCTGCAGAGATTGAGGCGGCGGCGGCGCTTTTGGCGAAGGCGCGGCGCCCGATGATCATCGCAGGCGGCGGTGTGCAATATTCCGGGGCGGTGGCGCAGTTGACGGATTTTGCCACCGCGCACGGCATTCCTGTGGTTGAAACCATCGCGGGGCGGGCGAACATGCTCTGGGACCACCCGCTGAACATTGGTCCGATCGGCGTGACAGGCTCGGACAGCGCCAATACCATCGCCGGGGAGGCTGATGTCATCCTGGCTGCCGGTACGCGGCTGCAGGATTTCACGACCGGCTCGTGGTCCGCCTTTGACCGGAGCGCGCGGATTATCGGGCTGAACGCGGGCCGGCACGATGCGGCCAAGCATCTCTCGCTGCCTTTGGTTTGTGATGCGCAAGCCGGTCTGGCGGCGCTTGGCCGCAGGCTGGCGGGCTATCACGCCCCGCCGGAATGGCTGGCACACGCGCAAGAGGTGCGCCAAGCGTGGAACGGCTATGTGGCGCGCAACACCGCGCCGCGGAATGGTTTGCCCACTTACGCCCAGGCCATTGGCGTGGTGAACGCCCGCTGCACCGGGCGGGACCGGATTGTTGCCGCCGCGGGCGGGTTGCCGGCCGAGGTGAGCGCCAACTGGCGCAGCCTTGGCATCGGCACCGTGGATGTGGAGTTCGGGTTCTCCTGCATGGGCTATGAGATTGCAGGCGGCTGGGGGGCCAGGATCGCCCAGGCGGAGCGGCAACCCGCGGGGGAGACCGTGGTATTCGTCGGCGACGGCTCTTACCTTTTGATGAACTCCGATATTTATTCCTCGGTCCTCGCGGGACACAAGCTGATCATCGTGATGCTCGACAATGGCGGCTTCGCCGTCATCAACAAGCTGCAGAAGAACACCGGAAACGCCAGCTTCAACACGTTGTTCGCGGACTGCCCGACCATTGCGCAGCCGTTCGCGGTGGACTTCGCCGCGCATGCCCGCGCGATGGGGGCGCTGACCGAAGAAGCCGCATCACTGGAGGACTTCGCCGCCGCCTTTGATCGCGCACGGGCGGCGGAGCGGACCTATGTCATCGTCATGCGGGTCGACCCGCACGAGGGATGGACCGAGCAGGGCCATGCATGGTGGGAGGTGGGCACCGCCGCGGTCAGCGCGCGCAGCGAAATCGCGGCCGCGCGCGAGGGGATCGAGGCTGGCCGCGCCAAGCAGCGGCGGGGGACATGATGCAGCGCCTTGCCTACAACCGCTTCGTGATTCTGGGGCGCGTTGGCATGGATCTGTGCGCCGATCCGCCGGGCGCCAAGATCGAGACCGCTGAAAGGTTTACCGCCGCCATCGGCGGTTCTGCCGGAAACATCGCCGTTGCGCTGGCCCGCCAGGGCGCCGGGGCGGCGCTGGCCACCTGCGTCTCGGACGACCCGGTGGGGCGCTTCTGCCTGGCCGCGTTGACCCGTTACGGCGTCGACACGCGGCATGTGCGCCAGGTGGCCGGCGAGAGACGCACCTCGCTTGCCCTGACGGAAACCGTGGCGAGGGAGTGCCAAACCGTACTCTACCGCAATGGCGCGGCCGATTTCGCGTTGAGCGAAGCCGATGTCAGCGCCATTGATTTTGCTGACGCGGGGGCCCTTGTTGTCACCGGCACGGCGCTGGCGGCGGCGCCATCGCGCAGCGCCGCCGCACTGGCCATGAGCCGCGCGCGCGCGGCCGGGGCGCTGGTGGTGCTCGATATCGACTACCGCGCGTATTCATGGGCCACGCCGGAGGAGGCCGCCCAGGTCTGCCGCGAGGCCGCGCAGGCTTGCGACATCGTGGTTGGCAACGATCTGGAATTCGGGCTTTTGGCCGGCAGCCACGCCGCCGGGGAAGGCTTTGCCCGCGGCCTGGCGGCGCAAGGCGCGCGCTTGGCCATCTACAAGCGCGGCGCGGAGGGCTCGACCACCTTTACCGCCGATGCCAGTTTCGCAACCCCGATCTTCCCGGTGGCCGCGCTGAAGCCGACGGGCGCTGGCGATGGCTTCATGGGCGGGCTGCTGGCCGGTCTGGCGCAGGGCCATGGAATTGAGGCTGCCGTCCGGCGCGGGGCGGCAACCGCGGCGCTGATCGTCTCGGGGACCGGATGCGCCCCCGCCTCGCCTGACAGCGCCACCCTCGCGCGTTTCATCGCCTCTTTCCAACAGACATGAACTGGACCGGCCATGCACATCGCTCCCTACGATAATCAGAACCAGCCGATCGCCGGTGTGGATCACCCTCTGGTGCCGCTGGTCTATTTCAACATCGTGAAGCTGGCGGCGGGCGAGAGCTTCACCTCGGCCGTGCCCGGCTACGAGACCTGCATCGTTCCCGCGACCGGCACGATCGAGGTGATAACCGGCGATGAAACCTTCCCCGGCATCGGCCAGCGCCGCCTGAACGTGTGGGACGGCGAGCCGGAGGGGGTCTATATCGGTTCCGGCCAGCCCGCGCGGATTATCTGCACCCATGGCCCGGCAGAGGTGTTCGTGGCAGGCGCGAGGTTCGGTGAGGTTCTGCCGCCATTTGCCATCCGCGCGGGCGACATCGACCCGGTGCAATATGGCTCTGACGATACGAAGACCCATCGCAAGATCAAGCACATCCTCGGGCAGAAATACCGCGGCCGGGCCGGGCGGCTCCTCGTGTCGGAACTCTATACGGTTGGTGCGGGCGGGTGGTCCGGTTTTCCCAGCCACAAGCACGACACCGACCGCCTGCCCCTCGAAACCCGCCACGACGAGGCTTATAATTTTCGTTTCAACCCGCCGCACGGCACGGGCCTGCAGATGTTGCAGCGTGAGGACGGCAAGCCGGGCGATGCTTACCATGTCGTCGACGGCTCGACCATTTTGCTGGATAAGGGATACCATCCCTGCTGCGCGCTGCCGGGCTACGAGATGTATTATTTCACCATTCTCGGCGGCTTGTCGCAACGGCCGCTGGTGCAGTTCTTCCAGCCAAGCCATGCTGATCAAATCGAGACGATCCCCGGCATCAAGAACATGATCGCCAAATTCGCATGACGCTGGCAAATTTGCGCGATGTGCTGACGCCCTGCCTGACCGACGGCACCGCCGTGGCGGGAATGGTGGTTCTGGGCTGGGAGGATGCGCTGGCCTATGTCCGCGCCGCCGAAGCGCTCGGGCGCCCTGTCATCCTGCAAGCGGGCCCTGGCTGCCGCGCCCACACGCCCCTGCCCGTCCTCGGCGCCATGTTCCGGGCTTTGGCCGAGGGGGCCTGCGTGCCCGTGGTGGCGCATCTCGACCATGGCGAAAGCCTGCGCGTTTGCCAGGCGGCGTATGATAGCGGCTTCACTTCGGTGATGTTCGATGGTTCCGCCCTGCCCTTGCAGGAAAACATCGAGCGGACCGCAGAAATCGTGCAATGGGCGCATGCGCGCGGTCTCTCGGTTGAAGCCGAACTGGGCTTTGTCGGCTATCAGGGGGGCGCGCAATCCCAAGGAACCGACCCCGGCGAGGTTGCCCGCTTTGCCCGCGAGAGCGGCGCGGATGCGCTGGCCGTCGCGGTGGGAAACTGCCACCTCATGACATCGCCGCACGCCGCCATTGATTTAGGGCGTCTCACGGCCATTCAGTCCGCAGCACCCGGCCTGCCCCTCGTGCTGCACGGAGGATCAGGCATCGGCACGCCAACGCGCCGGCTCCTGGCCAGCAAGACGCATATCTGCAAAATGAACATCGGAACCGAATTGCGTATGGCCTTCGGCGCCGCGCTGCGCAGCGTCCTGGCCAGCGACCCGGCATTGTTTGACCGGAACAAGATTCTCGAAG
>JAJZCG010000010.1 GCA_021846225.1 Pseudomonadota bacterium
AATCGCCCTCTTAAAACTAGCGCGGTCGTTTGAGGCTCGCCCAACCGGGCGAGCCGAAAGCGTGAATCGCCCTCTTAAAACTAGCGCGGTCGTTTGAGCCTCGCCCATCTGGGCGAGCCGAAAGCGTGAATCGCCCTCTTAAAACAAGAGCGCGGTCGTTTGAGGCTCGCTCATCTGGGCGAGCCGAAAGCGTGAATCGCCCTCTTAAAAAACAGCTTCTTGTCTGAGCGAAAGCTCGTCAGGTCACACTATGAGCGAAAGCTCATCGCGCGGCCCACCGGCTCGCCTTCCACCGCGCCCTCGCGCATCACAATCTGCCCGCGCACCACGCTGGCCACCGGCCAGCCGGTGCAGGACACGCCCTCAAACGGCGTCCAGCCGCACTGGCTGGCAATCCATGATTTCTCGATCCGGCGCGTCGCCCGCAAATCCACAATGGAGAAATCCGCGTCATACCCGGCGGCGATCCGCCCCTTGTTCACCGCGCCATAAACCCGCGCCGGCCCGGCGCACATCAAATCCACCAGCCGCAACAGCGAGAGCCGGCCCTGGGCCACCTGCTCCAGCATCATCGGCAACAGCGTCTGCACCCCGGTCATGCCGGAGGCGCAGTCAGGCCATGGTTTTTCCTTCGCCGCCTTGGAATGCGGCGCATGGTCGGAGGCCAGCGTATCCACCGTGCCATCAGCCACCGCGGCCCAGGCGGCTAGGCGGTGGCGCTCATCGCGCACCGGCGGGTTCATCACGCCATACGGCCCCAGCCGGTCATAAATATCCGGGGCCGATTGCACGAGATGGTTCAGCAACACCTCGGTGGTCACCAGCGCGCGATAATCCTTGAGATACGCAAATTCCTCCTCGGTTGACACATGCAGAATATGCACCGGCCGCCCGGTCTTGCCCGCCAGCGTCGCCACCCGGCGCGTGCCGAGAAACGCGCATTCCGGGTCGCGCCATAGCGCGTGACTGGAATACGGATCGCCACAGCTGAAACGCGATTTACGCTCGACCAGCCGGTATTCATCCTCAGAGTGGAACGAAACCCGCCGCCGCCCGCTGCGCAGCACCCGCTCGATGCTGGCATCATCCTCCACCAGCAAATTCCCCGTCGAAGACCCCGCGAACACTTTGATGCCGCACACCCCGGGCATGCTCTCCATCATGCCGAGCTGCTCGATATTCTCCTTGTTGGCGCCAACATAAATGCCAACGTCGCAATACGCCCGCCCGGCGATGTAATCATGCTTGCGGGTCAAATTCTCAGCATCGGTGGCGGCCGGGTTGGTGTTGGGCATGTCGAACACACAGGTCACCCCGCCCAGCACCGCGCCCAGCGTGCCTGAGCGCATGTCCTCCACCCCCGCGATGCCGCCCATCCCGCCATCGCGGAAATGCACATGCGGGTCGATCACGCCCGGCAGCACATGCAGGTTCGCCACATCAAAAACCTGCGCGGCGGGGCCAAGGTTTTTGCCAATGGCGGCAATATGCCCCGCGCGCACGCCGATATCGGCCTGGACCTCGCCCCAGGGCAGAACCACGGTGCCGTTTTGCAACAAAAGATCAAAACTCATACCAGCCTCACATACATAAAATCACCGCGCGTCACGGCAGCAGTTTCTGCAAATTTTCCAGCCAGATGCCGAGCACCGCCTGCGGCGAGAACTCTCCCGCAAAGCGCTGGCGCGCCACCAGCGCCAGCTTCACCCGCAGCCGCGTGTCACTGAAAATCCGCAGCGCGGCGGCGGCCAGGGCCTCGGCGTCGTCCACCGGCACCACCAGCCCGTCCTCACCATCGCGCACCACCCCGTGCTCGCCTTCAACATCGGTGGCGAGCACCGGCGTCTGCGCGGAAAACGCCTCCAGCACCGCCGTGCCCAGCGGGCGCTGCCGCGCCGGGCATACAAACACATCCGCCGCCTTCAGCAACGCCCCGGTATCGCGCCGCGCGCCGATCAGGCGCACCCGCTTCTCCAGGCCCAGTTGCACGATCAACCGGCCCAGCGCCGCGCGCTCCGGCCCTTCGCCCGCAATCAGGCAATACACCTCCGGCAGCCGCGCCGCCGCGCGGATCAACGTATCAAACCCGCGGGCGCGCTCCAGCGGCCCCAGCCCCAGCAGCAGCGGAGCATCCTCGGGCACCCCCAGCGTCTCGCGGCGCGCCGGGTCATCACGGATGTAATCTTCCACGCAATCGGGCAGATACAGCACCTTGGCGGGCGAAAATCCGCTTTGCACGATGTGGCTGACAATGCCGGGCGTACTCCCCGCCAGATACGCGCAATGGCCAAACTCGTTACGCCCGTAATAGCCATCCAGCCGGCCGGCATTCACCCACGGCCCGCGCGGCAGAAACGAGGCGGCGCGGCCGCTCCAGGCAAGGGCGATCTGCGCCTTGCGCTCCTGCAAAACCTCCCGGATTCCCTTCAACGTCGCAAAATCCAGCATCCCGCCGAATTCGAGCGTCATGGGCGGCAACGCGCCCGTGCGCAGCCGCAGTTCCAGCCCAGGGTCCGCGCTGATGATGGGAAACACCTGATGCCCGTTATGCGCGAACAGCAGCGCCATGCGCTCATAGAATCCGTTAGCGCCGCCCCCGGCGATGATCTGGGCTATACGCATAGCAACCTCCGCGCGGCGGCGGCCACGGTCTCCACACTCAACCCCTCCATCGGCGCGCCTCCCGCCGGGCCTGGGGCCACGGCAACTTGCGTGCGCACACCGGCCGGAGCGTATTCATCAGCCCGTGAGCGTCCAAACAGCCCCAGGGTGGGCGCCCCGGCGGCGGCGGCCAGATGCATCAGTCCCGAGTCGTTGCCAATGAAAATGGCGCAGCGGCGCAAACAGGCGGCCACTTCCGGCAGGCTCAAATTCCCCACCAGGTCGATCGCCCCCGGCAACGCCGCCAGCACCGGCTCAGCCAGCGCGCGTTCATGCGCCCCCGGCCCCGCGAACACCGCCACCCGCGCCTCTGGAAACAGCCCGGCCAACACATGGTACAAGGCCACGAATCGTTCCGGCGGCCATATTTTCCCAGCCCAATTCGCCGTCGGCCCAAGCCCTATCACCACACCCTCGCCCAGCAGCGCGGCGGCCTTGGCATCATCCGCCGGGGCGGTCCAGGCCACGGGCAAAGGCGCCGGCGAGAACCCCATGGCCGCGCCCAGCTGCTCATAACGCCGGCCTGGCCTGCGCCCGCCCTTCAAAATCTTGCGCCGCCCCGCCGCCAGAAAAAACGAAATGCCCGAGGAGCGCACATCCACCACCTGGCTCCAGAACCTCCCCACCAACCGGGTCCACAGCCGCAGCCAGTGCAGGTCGAAGCCTTCCTTCTCAAACACGATCAACTGTTCCAGCCCCGGCATCCGGGCAAACACCCCCGCCGCCACCACGCCACACGCAACCGTGAAGCGTGCGCGCGGATTTTCAAGCCGCAAGCGTTCCAAAATGCCACAGGAAATCACGGCGTCGCCAATCCGCGACGAGGTTATAAAAAGGATTCGCATCTGCTCTTGCGTCTAGCACGGCTTGCGGCTTTCGCGCCAAGCACCCATTTGCACGGCCATGAGCTTTCTCGCACACCTGCCGCAACGCGGCGTCATTTCCCTCACCGGCGCCACACGAGTCGCCTTTCTCAACGGGCTGATCTCCAACGACGTTGCCCTCGCCACCCCCGGCCGCGCGGTCTGGGCAGCCCTGCTCACACCGCAGGGCCGCTATCTGTGCGATTTTTTCATCTACGCCGAGGCTGACCGGCTGTTGCTGGAAGCCCCGCGCGAGGCCCTGGCGGGTCTGCTCGCGCGGCTGAAGCGCTTCCGGCTGCGCGCCGCGGTGGAGCTGACTGATATTTCCAGCACCCTCCACGTCTATGCCGGCTGGGGCGGCCCCGCGCCGCAGGGCGCCAACATTGAGCCGACTGGCGCCAACATTGAGCCGGATGGCGCCATCACCGCGCCGGACCCGCGCCTGCCCGCGGCCGGGTGGCGCACGCTAAGCGCAACCCCGCTCACCCCCAACGCCACCGCGGCTGATTACGCAGCCCACCGCATCCCCCTTGGCCTGCCCGACGGCCCGCCAGACCTGGAGGCGGAAAAAACCCTGCTGCTGGAAGCCGGATTCGATGAGCTGCACGGCGTCGCCTGGAATAAAGGCTGCTACATCGGCCAGGAGCTGACCGCACGCACCAAATACCGCGGCCTGGTCAGGCGCCGCCTCGTCCCCGTGCACTGCAGCGAGCCGCCGCCGCCGGGAACCCCTGTGCTGGCCGATGGCGTGGAGGTTGGCGTCATCGGCTCGCACGCCGGGCATATGGCCCTGGCCATGCTGCGGGTGGACGCCCTGGGTAAACCCCTGCACGCCGGCGCCGCCCTGTTGCAGCCCATGCCGCCATCCTGGTTGCGCCTTGAGCCATGAAGCGGGCAACAAAAAACCGCCGGAGGCAAGTCTCCGGCGGTCACGTCAAGGCGTTGTTACTTTAAGTTACGCTAAGTTACTATAAACTTACTGCGCCTGGGAAACGAACGGCACAGTGGACTTCATATCCGTCGCGTAGCTCAGCGCGGTGGTCCCGGCCGGATAGCCGTTCTTGCTGAGGATGTAGGACATGACATCGGTATACTGATCATGCGACAGGCTGCCCGGCGCGCTCACCGGCATCTGCTGCGAGATCTCGGTGAACACCGAGCCGATCGTGTACTTGTTACCCGGCGCCGCAAAAGTCGGCCCGATAAGCGCGGGGCCTGCCACGCCTTTAAGGTCCGCGCCGTGGCACATCGCGCAATTCTGCGCGAACACTGCGGCACCAGCGGTCGCCTGCGTCTGGGTGTACAGTGCGGGGGGCGTCGCCGCCATTGCCGCAACAGTTGCCAGCAGCAAACCGGCCGCCGCCAATCCAGTCACTTTTAATGCGTTCATCGGACTACTTTCATAAGCTAGCTGTTCGAAAATTTTCAGACTCGCACAGCCAGCTCAAAAGACGGCCAAGGCAAAAAACGGCCAGCGCCCAGGTTGAGCTTGTGCAGTGCGCCGTCATTCTGCACCCGCGGCACCAAAAGCGCAACGAGGCCCGCTTCAATCCTGGCCGCGCGCGGGTTACAATGGGCAAATGCCCGAGGATGATCTGTTCTCCCCCAATGTCACCGAATCGTCACCAATCCAGGGCCAACCGCTGGCCGAGCGCCTGCGCCCGCGCAGCCTGGGTGATATTGCGGGCCAGGAACACCTGCTTGGACCGCAGGGCAGCCTTACCGGAATGCTGGCACGCGGCTCCCTCGCCTCGCTTATTCTGTGGGGTCCGCCCGGTGTTGGCAAAACCACCATCGCACGCCTGCTCGCCGCCGGCGCCAATTTGCATTTCACGCAAATCTCCGCTGTGTTTTCCGGCGTGGCCGATCTCAAGCGCGTGTTCGACGATGCGCTGAAACTAAAAAAAGCAGGCCGCGCCACGCTTCTTTTCGTCGATGAAATCCACCGCTTCAACCGCGCGCAGCAGGACGCCTTCCTACCTGTGGTTGAGTCCGGAACCATCGTGCTCATTGGCGCCACTACGGAGAATCCATCCTTCGCCCTCAACGGCGCGCTGCTCTCTCGCTGCCAGGTGCTGGTGCTGCGGCGGCTGGACGATGAAGCCATGGAGCTTCTCCTCCAGCGCGCCGAGGCCGAGACCGGCCAGCACCTTCCCCTCACCCTGCAAACCCGCGCAATGCTGCGCGCCATGGCCGATGGCGACGGCCGCGCCCTGCTCAACATGGCCGAGCAACTCTTCGCCTTGCCCGAAGGCGAACCGCTAAACGAGGAAGGGCTGAGCCGCTTGCTCTCGCGCCGCGCCGCCCTTTATGACCGTGACCGCGAGGAACATTACAACCTCATCAGCGCGCTGCATAAATCCATGCGCGGCTCGGATGCCGACGCCGCCCTCTACTGGCTGGCCCGCATGTTCACCGGCGGCGAGGACCCGCGCTTCATCGCCCGCCGGCTCACCCGCTTCGCCTCGGAGGACATTGGCCTGGCCGACCCGCAAGCCCTGCCCCAGGCCCTGGCCGCATGGGACGCTTACGAACGCCTGGGCTCGCCCGAAGGTGAGCTCTGCATCGCCCAGGCCGTGCTCTACCTCGCCACCGCCCCCAAATCCAACGCCGCCTACAAAGCGCTGGGCGCCGCCACCCGCGCCGCGAAGGAAACCGGCAGCCTCATGCCGCCGCAAAACATCCTCAACGCCCCCACCAAACTGATGAAAAACCTCGGCTACGGCGCGGGCTACACCTACGACCACGACACAGACGAAGGCTTCTCCGGCGATAACTACTTCCCCGAAGGCATGGGCCGGCCCGATTTCTACCGCCCGGTGCAGCGCGGTTTTGAGCGCGACATCGCCAAGCGGCTCGCTTATTGGGCGAAATTGCGCGAAGAGGGCGCATGACACTCACATTTGAAGTCCCCGAGGCTGAAACCAACACCCGCCTCGACCGTTTTCTGCGCCGCAATGTCGAAGGGCTGACCCAGGCGCATATCCAAAAATTCCTGCGCGCGGGCAAAATCCGGGTGAACGGCGCCAAGGCCGAGGCCAACACACGCCTCGCCCTGGGCGACACCGTAACCGCCCCCGAGATCACCCCGCCGAAGGAAATGCCAAAGGTCCGGCAGGTGATGACCATGGACCCGCACATGATCCGCGACCTCGAAGCCATGATCCTCTACCGTGATGACTCGGTGATCGTGCTCAACAAACCCGCCGGCCTCGCCAGCCAGGGCGGCAGCGGCATCACCGTGCATCTCGACGGCATGCTCGACGCCCTGCGCTTCGATGGCACCGAACGCCCCAAACTCGTCCACCGGCTGGACCGCGACACCTCCGGCGTTCTCCTCCTGGCGCGCGGGGTCAAACCTGCCAGCAAACTCGCCACCGCCTTTCGCGGCCGCGATGTCGAAAAAACCTACTGGGCGCTGGTCTGGGGCGTGCCCGATGTGCTGCAAGGCCGCATCGACCTCCCCCTGGTGCGCGTGGAAGTGAGCGGCATGTCGCGCTCCGAGCCCGCCAACCGCAAAGACCCCGAAGCGCTGAAAGCCGTCACCGCCTACCGGGTGGTGGAATACGCGGGCAAAAAATTCGCCTGGATGGAGCTGCAACCCCAAACCGGGCGCATGCACCAGCTGCGCGCCCACATGCTCGCGCTCGGCACCCCCATCCTGGGTGACGCCGCCTACGGCCAGGCCTTCGCCGACGGTTTCGCCCCGCAACTCCACCTGCACGCCCGCCGCCTGCAATTCCCCCACCCTGACGGCGGCACCCTAACCGTCGAAGCCCCCTTGCCCAAACACATGCGCGACAGTTTTTCACACCTGGGTTTTACCATCCCGGAGACAATGAAACCGAAACGCAACGTTTAGAGCCAAAAAGCCGCAACGCAAGTGCGATGGCGCTGGATAACCCGCCACGCACGGCCCCGCGCATCACGTACCTAAACCTTCGAAATCATTCCTTTTCCGCACCAAACCCGCACAAATTGGGGTGCAAGTAAAAAATTAAACTTCATAAACAGCGCCTTGCCGCACGAACTTCACAAATGCTCCACGTGAAGCACCGCACCAGCACAAAACACAGGCACAAAAAAACGCCGCGCGGTTTCCCACACGGCGTTTCAAGATTCTGATCGTTTGAGGCTGATGCGCACCAGCGTGGCAACCGAAAGCGTGAATCAGCCTCTTATCAAAGAGTCTAATCGTTTGAGGTTGACCCGCACCAGCGTGGCAACCGAAAACGTGAATCAGCCTCTTGTCAAAAATTTAAAGCGCGTTCGGCGGGTGGGCGCTTTTGCGTCAACCCAAACCTATCGCGCTTTAAATTCAGCCCTGAAAAATCAGCGGCGCAGGCTCAACCGGCCGATCAGGTCCTGGTAGCGCTTCACATTCTTGCGCTTCAGGTAATCCAGCAGCGAGCGGCGCTGGCCAACCAGCACGAGCAGGCCACGGCGCGAATGGAAGTCCTTCGCGTGGGTCTTGAGATGCTCGGTAAGGTTGGAGATGCGCTCGGAGAGCAGGGCAACCTGCACTTCGGGGCTGCCGGTGTCATGTTCGGCGGTCGCGTATTCGGCAATCAGCGCCGTGCGGCGCTCTGGCGTAATCGACATCGTGATATCCTTCACGAAAATTGTTGAATCAACCGCTCCGGCTTCAGCCACCCATCGGAGAGTCGGGCCAGTGCCAGAACGCGCCCCGCCGCCAGTACGCGAACCAGCCCTTCATCGGGATTGGCGGCATCTGGAATCCGCCCCATCAGGTCGACCAGGTTAATCGGCTGGCCTTGTGAGAGGGCATGAGCCTCAACTGCCGTCAGGGCCAGTGCCGGGATGTCGTCCAGCGCGGTCTCGAGCGGCCGAACAAGCTCGGCAAGTGCGCCCGGCGTATGCGACGGATCGAGGATCGTGTCCATACCAACCGCCATGTTTTCCAGGAATGGCCCCACGCGCAGCCGCCGCAGCACCACGATATGCCCCACCGTGCCGCAGGCCCGCGCCAGGTCGCGCGCCAGCGAGCGCATATAAACCCCCTTGCCGGACTCCACTTCAAACTCGGCCGTGTCGGCATCGGGGCGGCCGATCAGCTCAAAACGGTCCACCTGCGCGGGGCGCGGCGGCAATTCCGGCGGCGCCCCGGCCCGCGCCAGGTCATAGGCGCGCTCGCCATCAACCTTGATGGCCGAAAACGCCGGCGGAATCTGCATGATACTGCCCCGGAACGCCGGCAGCGCCGCCTGTATCTGCTCATCCGTGGGGCGCGCATCGGAGGTCGCCGTCACCGCGCCCTCGGCATCATCAGTGTCGCGCGCCTCGCCAAAGCGGATGGTGAAATGGTAAAGCTTGGTGCCATCCATTACATACGGCACGGTTTTGGTCGCGTTGCCCAAAGCGATCGGCAGAATACCGGTGGCCAGCGGGTCCAGCGTGCCGCCGTGCCCTGCCTTCTGCGCATCCAGCGCGCGCTTCACCTTATTCACCGCCTGCGTGCTGGTAATCCCCTGGGGTTTATCCAGAATCAGCCAGCCGTCGATCTTGCGGCCACGCTTTTGTTTAGCCATATTAAATCCAATCAAGAATGAGACACGGCTGATAGCGAAAGCCGCGCGCCGCGAAAAGCCATGAGCTGCGAAAAGCCATGCGCCTCAGACATTTATTCATATTTTTTCCACCCAAGGTTGCCCGTTAACCCCGCGGCAACTTGGTTCTGTTGAAAAAGACATGTCGGCGACAAGTCCGGCGCCCCTCACCAGGAGGATTGCCCACATGTCAGATATAGGCACGTCAGATACAGGCACGTCAGGTATAATTTTTTCAAAACATCCCCTCTCGCGCGTGGCGCCCTCCTATCCTGCCGCCTTCGGGCCGCCGCTGTCCCAGCCGCAGGCCCTGCCCAAACGGGAAAAATTCATCGGCTTCGCGTCTGATGCGGCAAGCGCGGCCCTGCTGCACCGGGTACTCTCGCCCTACCTGCATGATAACAACCAGATCCATGTGGTCGATTTCTGCACAAGCCTGGGCATTCTCGCAGCCATGACCACGCCCGAAATCGTGATCATCGACGTTTCCGGCGAGGACCAGCCGATCAACGCCATCATGGAGCTTGCCGAGGTGGTCGAGGCCGGGACGACCGTGCTGGCCATCGGCGAGACCATGAACGTGAATTTCTACCGCACCGTGACCAAGGGCATGGGAGTCAAGGAGTATCTCCCCAAACCGCTCAACCCGGCGAGTCTGGAGGAGAATTTCCTGCCCATCATCCGCAACATGGCCCAGGAGACCGGCAGCCGGCGCAACGGGCGGCTCGTGGTGTTCACCGGCACACGCGGCGGCGCCGGCACTTCCACCGTCGCCACCAACCTCGCTTGGCTGATCGGCAATGAATTGCACCGCCACACCGCGCTGGTGGATGCCGACCTGCACACCGGCACCATCGCACTCAACCTTAATCTCAACGCCAACAACGGGCTGGGAACCGCGCTGGCGGTGCCCGAGCGGGTGGACCAGCTGCTGCTGGAGCGTTCCATGCAACCGGCGGGGGACCGTTTGCATGTCCTCGCCGGGCAGGAAGGTTTGGGCAAGGACTTTGACTACAAGCCCGGCAGCGGCGCAACGCTCGTCAGGGCGCTGCACGCGCGGTATAATTTTGTCGTGATGGATACCGGCAACCGGCTTTCCGCCTTCTCGCGCGACCTCATGAGCCTGCCGCAGCAGCGCGTCATCGTCATGGACCCGAGCATGATCTCCGTGCGCAACCTTGAGCGGCTGCAAGCCCTGGCGCGCAATTATCCCCAAACCTCCCGGCCGCTTGTTGTACTTAACAAGGCGCAGGTGCCGGGCGGGCTCTCCCAGAGCTATCTGGAGCAGAATATGGGGATGCGCTTCGACGCGGTGATCCCCGACCTGCCGCGGATCGTGCCCAAGGCGAGCCAGTTCGGCACCCCGGCGGCCTCGGTGCGCGGCCCCTTCCGCGATGCGATCGCCACCCTGGCCAAGGCGCTGGGCGCAACGCCTTCAACAGAGGCGCCATAAGCCGGGGATTAGGATTTTGCGGCATATTCGGGTATAAAGCGCGCTAGTCCTGACGATTCTGGAGCATCCGCCTTTATGTCTGAACCGCTGCCGCCGACCTCGCCCGAACCCCCGAAAGACGATGCTTATGACGCCGCTTCCATCAGCGTGCTGAAGGGGCTGGATGCCGTGCGCAAACGCCCCGGCATGTATATCGGCGACACTGATGACGGCTCGGGCCTGCACCACATGGGCTTTGAGATCATCGACAACGCGGTGGACGAAGCCCAGGCCGGCTTCGCAAGCCGGGTGGAGGCGATCCTCAACGGCGACGGCTCGATGACCGTGCGCGACAATGGCCGCGGCATCCCGACCGACATCCACGCCGAGGAAGGCATCTCGGCGGCGGAGGTGGTGCTGACCAAGCTGCACGCCGGCGGCAAGTTCAACCAGAATTCCTACAAGGTCTCCGGCGGCCTGCACGGCGTGGGCGCCGCGGTGGTGAACGCGCTCTCCGAATGGATGGAAGTGCGCATCTGGCGCAATGGCGAGGAGCATTTCATCCGCTTCGAGCATGGCGAGACCATCGCACCACTCAAGCTGACCGGCACCTCGGACCACCCCAACGGCACCGAAGTGACCTTCAAACCCTCCGCCGGAACCTTCACCCATACCGAGTTCGACTACGCGGTGTTCGAGCGCCGGTTGCGCGAGCTGGCCTTCCTCAACTCCGGCCTCGCCATCATCCTGCGCGATGAGCGCCACGATCCGGTGCAGGAAGCCAAGTTCCACTACGAAGGCGGGGTGGCGGAGTTCTGCTCCTGGCTCGACCGCGCCAAAACCCCAGTGCTGAGCGCCCCCATCACCTCCATCGGCGAGGCCAAGGAACACGGCATCCGCGTTGAATTCGCAATGACGTGGAATGATTCCTACCACGAGACCATGCTCTGCTTCACCAACAACATCACCCAGCGTGACGGCGGCACGCATCTCGCCGGCTTCCGCGCCGCGCTCACCCGCGTGGTGAGCAAATACGCGCAAGGGCTGAGCAAGAAGGACAATCTGGAATTCTCCGGCGAGGATATGCGCGAAGGCATGACCGCGGTGCTCTCGGTGAAAGTGCCGGACCCGAAATTCTCTTCCCAGACCAAGGATAAACTCATCTCCTCCGAGGTGCAGCCGGTGGTGCAGGCCGCCGTGGCCGATGCGCTGAGCCATTGGTTCGAGACCCATCCGAAGGAAGCAAAGAGCATCGCCGGCAAGGTGATGGACGCCGCCGCCGCCCGCGAAGCCGCCCGGCGCGCGCGCGAACTCACCCGCCGCAAGGGCGTGCTGGATATCTCCTCCCTCCCCGGCAAGCTGGCCGATTGCCAGGAGCGCGACCCCGCGAAGTCTGAGCTGTTCCTCGTCGAGGGTGACAGCGCGGGCGGGTCCGCCAAACAGGGACGTGACCGTAAATTCCAGGCGATTCTGCCGCTGAAGGGCAAAATCCTCAACGTCGAGCGCGCGCGGTTTGACAAGATGCTGGGCAGCCAGGAAATCGGCACGCTGATCACGGCGCTTGGCACCGGCATCGGCCGGGGCGAGCCCGAACAAGGCGGGTTTGATGAGACCAAGCTGCGCTACCACCGCATTGTCATCATGACCGACGCGGATGTCGACGGTTCGCATATCCGCACGCTGCTGCTCACGTTTTTCTATCGCCAGATGCCAAAACTCATCGAGCACGGCTACCTCTACATCGCGCAGCCGCCGCTCTACCGCGCCAAGCGCGGCAATGAGGAGCGCTATTTGAAGGATGACGACGCGCTGGAGACCTATCTGCTGGAGCGCGCATTGGGCGAGGCCACCCTCACCGCCGCCGACGGCACGCTTTACGCCGGGGACGAGCTGCGCGGCGAAATGGCCTGGCTCGGCCAGGTGGTGCACCGCTTCAACGCGCTCTCACGCCTGCTGCCGATCACCTATCTGGAACAAATGGCCATCACCGGCCTGCTGGCGACTGACGCGCTGGGCAACCCCGAGCGCGACCAGGCGCTGGCCACACGGCTGAACAGCAACGCCGCCCCCACCGAACGCGGCTGGGTCGTCACCTCCGATGCCTCCGGGGTGACACTGGGGCGCATGGTGCGCGGCGTCGCCGAGCGCTACACGGTGGATGCCGCCGTGCTGCGCACCACCGAGGCCCGCTACCTCGCCGAGCGCGGCACGCGCCTCGCACAGCTTTTCGGCACCGATGCCACATTGAGCATCGACGGTCCGCCCAAGCCGATTCACGGCCCGGTTGCCCTGTGGGAGACCATGTTGAGCTATGGCCGCAAGGGTCTCGCCATCAACCGCTTCAAAGGTCTTGGCGAGATGAACCCGGACCAGCTCTGGAAAACCACGCTAGACCCGCAGGTGCGCCGGCTGCTTCAGGTAAAAATCGCCGATGCGGAGGATACCGACCAGATCTTCTCCACCCTCATGGGCGATATTGTGGAGCCGCGCCGGGATTTTATCGTCACCAACGCGCTCAAGGTCGCCAATCTGGATACCTGAGGCGCCATCGGCCTGCCCCTTCAGCCCGCCGCGAATGCGGCGGCGTTAGGGGCAGGACGCTATACCGTAAACTGCTCGGTGATAATGCGTTCGGAGAGGGCGCGGTCAGGGTCGAAGAGGACGGTCGCGCCGACGCTGCGATCCTCGCTGACCGCGACGGAGACGACGTTGCGGACCTCGGTAAAATCCGCCACCGCGGCGACAGGACGTTTATCCGGCTCCAGAATCTCAAACAGCACATCCACCGTGGAGGGCAGCAGCGCGCCGCGCCAACGCCTGGGGCGGAAGGCGGAGATGGGGGTGAGCGGCAGCAGATTGGCGCTGAGCGGGATGATGGGCCCGTGAGCGGAAAGATTATAGGCGGTCGAACCGGCGGGGGTGGCAATCAGCACGCCATCGCAGATCAGTTCTTCCAGGCGCACGGTATGGTCCACATGGATGCGGATTTTGGCGGCCTGGCGCAGCTGGCGGAGCAATGAGACCTCATTGAGGGCCATGGCCTCTTCCACCACGCCCGAGGCGGTGATGGCGTGCATGCGCAACGGATGGAGAATGCTGGGATGCGCGCGGGCAATGCGCTCCTCCAGGCCGGGCTCCAGGAATTCGTTCATCATGAAGCCGACAGAGCCGCAGTTCATGCCGTAAACGGGTTGATCGGTGCCCAGAACCTTATGCAGACATTCGAGCATCAGCCCGTCGCCGCCCAGGGCGACGATGACATCTGCCTCACGCTGATCGCAATTGCCATAAATGGCGGTCAGGCGCGCCTGGGCGGCCTCGGCGATCTCGGTGCGCGCCGCGATGAAGGCGATTTTCAAACGAGCTTCCGGTGTTCGAGCACCGGCATGTTGGCGCGCACGCGGGCGGTGAAGGTTTTGTCGATGCGCGCGGTGGCCCAGCCGATGCCGTCGGAGGCTTTGGCGACGACATGCCCCCAGGGGTCGAGGATCATGGAATGGCCGTAGGTGGCGCGGTCCTCGCCGTCGGCATCGCGGTGGATGCCGGTGCAGGCGGGGGCTGCGAACCAGCATTGCGTCTCGATCGCGCGGGCGCGCAGCAGCACCTCCCAATGGTCCTTGCCGGTTTGCAGGGTGAAGGCGGCGGGCAGAATGATGAGGTCAACGTTCTTGCGGCGCAGGGCAAGGAAGAGTTCGGGAAAGCGCAGATCGTAGCAAATGGCGAGGCCGATATGCGTGCCGCCAGCGTGGCAGGTGACAACCTCCTCCCCGGCGCCGTAGGTCGCACTTTCACGGTAGCCTTGGCCGTCGGGGGTGGTGATGTCAAACAAATGGATTTTGCGGTAGCGGGCGAGTTCAACGCCTACGGGGCTGAACACCAGGCTGGTGTTATAAAGCCGCTCCCCCGCAAGCTCGCCGATGGAGCCGCCGTGGATGTGGATGCCGTTGGTCTCGGCCATCTGGCGCAGGAACTCATAGGCCGGGCCGCCCATCTCACCGGCGGCGGGCAGCGCCTCGGCGGCGGCGAATTTCTGCTCGCGGCTGCCGCCCAGGCAGGACCACATTTCCGGCAGGGCGATGAGGTCCGGCTTGTCCGCCGCGATCGCGCCCTCAATCAGGGCGCGGGCCTGGGCGATGTTCTGTGCTTTGTCCGCCCCTGGGGACATTTGAATCACGCTCATGCGCATATGTCCGCTCTCCTTTAATCTGGGCCGAACATAGCTTTAATCCGCGGCGCTGACCACGGCCAGCAGCGAGAGGCCAAAGGGCAGATTGGCCCGTGGCAAAACCCAGGCCTCCGCGCCGAACACCCGGGTGAACAGGGCGTTCACCGGCCCCGGGGGGATGCTGGTGCCGCTGGACTGCCGCGCGCCGCGCAGCCGCTCCAGCCAGCGCAGCGCAAAGGCGAGCGGGGCCAGTGCCATGTTCATGAAGCTGAGCTTTTGCACCCGCAGCCCGGCGGCGCGCAGCTTGGCCGTCAGCTCAGCGCTGGTGTAGCGGCGCTTGTGGTGCAAGGCGATATCGTGCGGGCCGAACAGGAAGGGATGCGCCGGCACGGTGATGAGCGCACGCCCGCCCGGCGCCAACAGACCGCGGATTGCACGCAGAGCGGCTTCGTCCGCCTCGACATGCTCCAGCACATCGAACAGGCAGACGAGATCGAATTCATGACCGTCAAAGGGCAGATCCTCAGGCAGAATGCCGTGGTGGACGGTAGCCTCCCCTCCTCTAGCTTTGGAAATCTCCCGCGCGGTCTCGTTCATCTCAACCGCGGTGACGCTGCCGAATTTGGCCAGCAACGCGAAATTGCCGCCCGTGCCCGAGCCGAGTTCAAGGATTCGCGCGTTGGCCGGCAGCCTCAGGCCGCCGATGAGCGCACCCAGGATGCGCCGCCGCCCGGCAAACCACCAGTGCCGCGCCTCGACCGCCGCCATATCGAGATAGGCTTCAGGCTCCATCAGAGCTCCCATAAGTTTTGCGGATGAGGTAGCTCGGCCGCTGTTTGGTCTCAACATAGATGCGGCCGATATATTCACCCAGCAGGCCGATGCTGATGAGCTGCACGCTGCCAAAAAAGGTGATGGCGACGAAGAGCGAGGCATAGCCTGGGACTTTGTTGCCAAATACCACGGTGTAGATAACGATATAGAGCGCGTAGAGGACCGTGCCCAGCGCGGTGAGCGCGCCGAGATACGTCCAGATTTTCAGCGGCGCGGTGGAGAAGCTGGTAAAGCCCTCCAGCGCAAAATTCCACAGCGCGAGGCCGGAGAATTTGCTCTCCCCCGCCGCGCGCGGGGCGCGGGTGTAGTCAATGGTGAGGGTGCGGAAACCGACCCAGGCGAACAGGCCCTTCATGAAGCGCTGGCGCTCAGGCAATTGTTTTAAGGCGTTGACCACCACGCGGTCCATGAGCCGGAAGTCACCCACGTTCTCGGGAATTTTCGTGTGCGACATGCGGTTGTGCAAACGGTAGAACCAGGCTGCGGTTTTACGCTTGAGCACGCCGTCGCTGGTGCGGTCCGTGCGCCGGGCCAGCACGACCTCGGCCCCCGCCCGCCAGGCGGCGAGCATCTGGGCGATCAACTCCGGGGGGTCTTGCAGATCAGCATCAATGGGGATGACGGCGGCGCCGCGAGCCGCGTCGATCCCCGCTGTCAGCGCGGCTTCCTTGCCGAAATTGCGTGAGAATTCGATGACACGGAAACGAGGGTCGGCCTGCGCCAAGGCGACGAGCTGCAGCAACGTGGTATCGGCGCTGCCATCATCGACGCAGATGATTTCCCAGTCCGTTCCGGGGATGGCCTCCAGCACAGGCAGCAGCATGGCGCGGAAATGCGGAATCGCTTCGGCCTCGTTATAAAACGGGACGACGAGGGAGACCAGCTCGGTCATGGCGCGGGCACGGTGAACACGGTTACGTCGTCGATCCTTTGTGCGTGCCAGTCAAGTGCCTGCATCTGCGCCATGATGTGAGCGCTGGTGCCGGGGCCCGCAACCACGAAATCCGTGTGGGTGGATTGGCAGAAACGGATGAAATCAGGCGTGAAGCCGGGGTAGTCCCGCCCGAAGTAGAACCGCAGGATGGGTTTGTCGGCTTGAATGGCGGCAGGCGGGTAGCCCAGATAACCGCCTGTTTGTGCGAAGCTGAAACGGCTTTCCTGCTGCCAGAAGGAGGATGGCCCCGTGATGCCAAAGGGGAGCAGCAAAAGGCGCGGGTGCGGACCTAGCGCCGCCTGAACATGGCCGGGACGAAAAAATGTCAGCGCCGGAGAGGGCGATACAGGGTGCCACGCGGGCTTGAGTGAAAGGCAGGCCAGCGCGCCGGCGATAATGCGCAACCGCTGCGCGCGGGCTGCGACCCAGCCAGAGAGAATGATGGCAATCAGCAGGCTGCTGTAGAGCGCCATGCGAGAGGGTAGCGCCGCACCCAGCAAGGGCAGGTGCAGCAGCAAGGTCCAGGGCAGCGCAATGCCCGTGGCATGGCCCGCGATGTGTAATTCTGGCCCCAGGCTCGCCAACAGAACGACCGCCAGCACAATAAAAAGCAGCCGATATTCCGGGCGATGCCAGAAATTGCGGCACGCGATAAGAAGCAGCGCAATCACAGGCAGGCCAAGGTAGCCCGCCTGTTCGTCCAGCCCGCCGGAGAAGGTTTTGGTGAAGCGGTGGAACAACGCACCGCCGTATGCGCTGGTTTTGGTGGGGAGGATGAAATTCAGCAGGTCGGTGGAGAAAATATAGGGCCATTGCGGAGGATGCGCGAGATCATACGGGCCGGTGAGCATGGCGTAGAGAATGGGGGCGCTGAGCAGCAGGGCAATGGGGGCGGCAAGCGTGAGATCTAACAGCAGGACGGCGAGCTGGGCGCGGCGCGGCGGCAGCAACCAAAAGGTCAGCGGCAGCGCGATGCCGCTGACCAAGGCGCTGGTCGCCAGAATTTCGGGGCAGATAAGAAATTGCGCGCCAAGCAGCAGACCGAATGCCACGACACTGAATGCGCGCCCAGACTTGCCGCGCATCCGGCGGACCACGGCCAGCAGCAGCAAAGGCAGCAGGCAGGTGAAATCAAGGTTCAGATGGTCGATTGTCTGCGCTGCCTCGTAGGAGGAAAAGCCAAACAGCCAGCCGCCGATAAGCGCGGCGGGCGGGACCGCGAAAAGCTCAAGGCACAGCAGGTAAGCAGCAGCAGCAGCCAGCGCTGGTGCCGCAAGGGTGAGGACGTTGAAAGCCAGAATAGAGCCGCCCAGGAGCGTGAACGGCAGGCCCAATAATGCCAACAACGGAACACTGGTGGTCCAGGCAAGGTTGAGACCTGCCGGCTGCCACAAAAGATGCGTTTGCAGAGAGGTGATGTGATGCGCGGCCGCCCAAGGCCAATAGCTGAGGAACCACATGATCAACGAAGGGTCGGAACCCAGGCCGAGGACAGATTTTGTCAGCGGCGCGGCGTGGTCCAGATACAGCCAGGATTCGGCGGCGTAGGCGAGCAGCGCGGCCAGGTGCCAGCGCCAGGAGATTTTTTTGTCAACCACGGCCAACACCCGGCACTGTGAATATCGTTACATCATCAACCTGCCGCGATGGCCAATGCAGCCTTGCCAGCACGGTCAGCATCGCCGCCGGGGTTCCGGGCCCGGCCACGACATATTGGGTGTTCGTTTGCTCGCAGAATTTAACGAAATTCGCGGGGAAATCCGCTCCCCACTCACTACCCAGCATCTGCCAGATGGCCTTGAAATGCTGCATCGCCTTGGGCGGAAAACCGAGATAGCCGCCCGTCTGGGTGAAGCCGAAATTATTTTCAGCCTGCCAGTAGGATGAGGGGCCGCTGATCCCGAAGGGAAGCAGCAGCAGGCGCGGGTTCGGCCCCAACTGAGCCTGGACTTCTTCCGGCGCAAAAAATTTTGATTCCGGAACTTTCATCCAGGGGTGAAACGCCGGGAGCAAGGCCAGGCAGGCCAGCGCACATAATGCGGCACGACGCCTTCGTGATGGTTGCGTGCGCGCGCCGGACAGCCAGATGGCCGCGATGATTGCGGTGATGAGCGATACGAACAAGGCGAACCGCGCCGGCAGGGCCATGCCAAGCAACGGCAGATGCATAAAGAGAGCCCAGGGCAGGGAAATATTCGTAGGGTGCCCGGCGATCCATAATAACGGGCCAAAACTTGCGACCAGCAGAATGAGGAATAAGACAACGAGAAAGCGCCCGGTGGGGGTTTGCCATTGCCCTCTGGCAAAAAGCGCCAGAACCAGCAGCAGCGGAAGCCCGATATAGGCATCCTGCTCCTGCGCGCCGCCTGCCGCATTTGTTATATAAAGTGGAATGATGCTGGTTTTTCCGGGCAGAATGACGTTCAATGGGTCCGCGGCAAAGTAGTAAGGCCAAAGAGCAGGTAGATTGACCGTGCCGCGATGCAGAAACATCTGCCAGAGCAAAGGCGAAAGCGCGATGGCGACAATTGGCGCTGCCAATAATCCGTCAATGAAAAGCCTCACTAATATGCCGCGCTGGGCCGGGATAAAAGAGAGCGCGAGCAGCCAGGCGATGCCGCCAAATATAAATATCATCGCAAAAATTTCGATGCTGGTAAGAAACTCCGCAGCAAGACACAGCGACGCCAGCAAGACCGCGCGCAAGCGGCCGATTTTATCCTGCAACCGCAACACCACAACCCACAACAGGGCCGGCACAAAACATGTGAAGCTCAGGTTCAGAACAGCAGAATCCTGCGCCATCTCATAGGTGGAAAAACCAAAGAGAAAGCCGCCGAGCAGCGCTGCCAGAGGGTCTTGCGCAAGAGCCAGGCAAAGCCGGTAGGCAAACCAGGCCGAGGCAACAGGGGCGATGATGATGACTAAATTATAGCTCACCCCGGGGCCGAACAGCAAAGTCACCGGCGCGCCAGCCAGCGCCAGCAAGGGAACCGGCGTTGCCCAGCTCAACGCCACACCCACCGGCTGCCAGAGAAGACTGGTGAAAAACGGATTCAGATGATGGGTCAGCGCATAAGGCATCCAAGCCATGAACCAGACAAAGATAAACGGGTCACTGCCATGCCCGGCCAGAAACCGCTGCGGGTTCACACCATGATCGACAACCAGAACCGCGAGGGCTGCGTATAGTCCCAAAGCGCCCAGATGCCAGCGCCAAACCGGGGGGTTGTGTTTTGTTTCAGTCATGCGCCTGGTCCGTTAGATACGACACCGCCTCTCACTTCAAGCGAAGAACGAGCCCCGCCCCGCACGGCGGCAGCTGTTCAGACCTTCGGGTCATTCAGCCCCGTGGCGCGGATGCGGGCGGCTTCTTCGTCCCAGCCGGGGCGCTCATTCACGCGCAGGAAGAGGTCTACCTTGGTTTCCAGCACCTTGGTCAGCTCCTTGCGGGCGCGCATGCCGATCTCCTTGATCCGCGCACCCTTGGCGCCGATGAGGATGGCCTTGTGGCTGGCCTTGGTGACGTAGATCACCGCGTCGATCCGCACGCCTGATTTCTGCACCTTGAAGCTCTCGGTCTCGACCGTGGTGCCGTAGGGGACTTCGTCGCGGGTTTGCAAGAATATCTGCTCGCGCACGATCTCTGCGGCGAGCAGGCGGTCCGGCAGGTCGGTCAGCTCGTCGTCAGGGTAGAGATGCGGGCCTGCGGGGAGTTTGGCGACGCAGAAATCCAGCAGCACCTCAAGCCCGTCGCCGGTGGCGGCCGAGATCATGAAGACCTGTTCAAAATCCGCCAGGGCGGCGAGGTCCTGCGTGAGCGGCAGGAGCTTCTGGCGGTCGATCAGGTCTACCTTGTTGAGCACCAGGGAGAGTTTGCGCCCGGTGGCGGCGATCTGGCTGACAATTTCGCGCACGGCCGTGGTCAGCCCCTGCTTGGCGTCAACCAGCAGGAGCACATAATCAGCCTCGGTGGCGCCATCCCAGGCGGCGGCGACCATCGCGCGGTCCAGCCTGCGTTTGGGGGCGAAGATGCCCGGCGTGTCAACGAACAAAATCTGCGCCTCGCCGCGCGGCAGAATGCCCAGCACGCGGGCGCGCGTGGTTTGGGCCTTGGGCGTCACAATCGAGAGTTTGGCGCCGGTGAGGCGGTTGAGCAGGGTGGATTTGCCCGCATTCGGCGCGCCGATGAGGGCGATGAAGCCGCATCTACTTGTTGTCATTCCGGTAAAACTCCCAATAACGCCTGCGCCGCCGCCTGCTCCGCGGCGCGTTTGGAGCCTGCCTCGCCTCGTCCTGCCGCATCACCCACGCTTACTTTGATAACAAAATGCGGCGCATGCGAAGGACCGGACATTTCCACCACCTCATAGGCCGGCAACGGCAGGGCGCGCTTGAGCACCCATTCCTGCAAGGCCGTTTTTGGATCTTTCGGCGGAATGAATTGTTTGTCCACCACATCCCCCATAACCCGGCGGATGAAATTACGCGAGGCGTCCAACCCGGCATCGAGGTAGAGCGCGCCGATGACCGCCTCCAGCGCGTCGGCCAGCACGGTGGCCTGGTTGCGCACGCCGCGCTTGGATTCACCCGCCGCGACGTTGAGCAGCGGCGCCAGGCCGTTATTTTGGGCGATTTCCGCCAGCGACGGCTTGGAGACAAGGGCCGCCATGCGCGGGCCGAGCTTGCCCTCCTGCTCGTTGGGAAAGCGCTCGATCAGCCATTCCGCCACGATCAGCCCCAGCACACGGTCACCGATGAACTCCAGCCGCTCATTGGAGCCGACCCCCTTGGCGCCGGCGGCGGAGCGGTGGGTCAACGCCTCGGCCAGAAGTTCCGGCCGGGCGAAACGGTGCCCCAGGAGCGTCTGGGCGTGGTCCAGCCGGTTCAAGAGATTTTGTGGAACATCCGGTCCCAGCGGATTTCAGCCGGCCAGTACCAGAATTCAAAGAAGGGATGCCGCAGGTCGATGGAGAAGAAGATCATGTCCGCCGGGCCGATGACGTTCTCCAGGGGGACATAGCCGACCGGGCCGTCCATGAAGCGCGAATCCTCGGAGTCGTCGCGGTTGTCGCCCATCATGAACAGATCCCCCGCCGGGACGGTATAGAGGGGGGTGTTGTTGGCGAAACCGCCGTCGGTCTCTTTCAGAATCGCGTGAGATTTGCCGTTCGGCAGGGTCTCTGTGTAGTCCTTCGCCTCCACCGGGCCGCCGGAGCTGGTGTCAGTATAGTTGCCAACGAAGGTGCGCGGCACGAGCTGGCCGTTGATGTAGAGCTGGCCGTCGGTGACCTGCACGGTATCACCCGGCAGGCCGATCACGCGCTTGATGAAATCCTCGTTAGGCAGGCCGGGCGGGCGGAACACCACCACCGCGCCGCGCGGCGGCAGCTTGCCCATGATGCGGCCGGAGAAAATATCCGGCGCGAAGGGGAAGGAGTAATGCGAGTAGCCGTAGGCGAATTTGTTCACAAACAGATAGTCGCCAACCAGCAAAGTGGGGACCATGCTGCCCGAGGGGATGAAAAATGGTTCATAAAGAAAGGTGTGAATGCCTACCGCGATAAGCCCGGCATAGAAGATCGTCTTGAAGAATTCAGCTGCCGTGCCGGTTTTACTGTCGTGCCGCGCCATGTTTACGCCCAATCCGTTGAGTTGGCGCATCAAGCCCGGCGCTTGCGGCTTGTCAAGAAATCGGTGCAAAAGCCCTTCACTTGTCTGCCCCGCATGAAGAAAGAGCTGTGCATGAAGAAATCGACCGGCATTTCCCTGATGGTTCTGAGCCTTGCCATGGGCGCCGCCCCGGCGCTGGCCAAAACACCGCATTACGGCGCGCATGCCGCGGCCCCGAATGCCCAGAACAAGGACACCGCGACGGCTGCGCCCTCCGGCCCGCCGCCGGTGCCCGATAGCCCGATCGCCGACAAGAACACCCCTACCCCGCCAACGCTGCCGCAGGCCACCGCCTATGTGCTGATGGATGCCGCGACCGGCGCGATTATGGCCGAGGCGGCGCCCAACCTGCAGGTGGCTCCGGCGAGCCTGACCAAGCTGATGACCGCGCACATCGCCTTCCAGGCGCTGCATGGCGGGTCGCTGAAGATGGATCAGGTGGTGCCGGTGAGCGCGGCCGCCTGGCATGCCGGCGGCTCCACCATGTTCATCGACACCACCAGCACGGTGACTGTGGACCAGCTGCTGCATGGGTTGATCATCGTCTCGGGCAATGACGCCGCCGTGGCCCTGGCCGAGCAGATTGCCGGCACGCAGGGCGCCTTCGTGCAGATCATGAACAAAGACGCCGCCGCGATGGGGATGACCAATACGGTCTTTACCAATGTGGACGGGCTGCCCGACCCGGCCGAGCATACCAGCGCCATGGATGTTGCCATTCTCTCGCGCAATATCATCAAGGATGAGCCGGAGTTCCTGAACATCTCCAAGGAACAAAGCTACACGTACAACGGCATAACGCAGGCGAGCTGGAACCCGGTGCTGGCGCACGACCCGACGGTGGACGGGCTGAAAACCGGGCTGACGGATGCCTCCGGCCACTGCATCGACGCCACCGCGCAGCGCGGCGACATGCGGCTGATTGCCGTGGTGATGGGCGGGCCGACCTGGAGCGCCAGCACCGCCGCGATTGAGGCGCTGCTGGACTACGGGCAGAAATTCTTCACTGACGAGAAAATCGCCACTGCCGGGCAGCAGCTGGCCACGCTGGCCAGCGGCGCGCTGAACACCGGCACCGTGCCGGTGGGCCCTGGAAAGGATATCACCCTTACCCTGCCCAGCGACGCCGCTACACGAATTGCCCATAACATTGTCTACACCGCCGATTTGACGCCCGGCGCCACCAAGGGCGAGACGCTGGGGACGATTACCTATACGCTGGACGGCAAGACGCTTGCCACCGCCCCGGCGATTGCCCTGGCGGACGAAGCGCCCGCCAGTTTTGTCACCAAACTCAAACGCAAACTGAGCAAATACATATGAGCGATACGCCCCCCGACCATCTGAGCAACGACCCCAAATCGCCGTTCTTCAACGAGCCCGTGCTCGAGCGCGGCATCGGGATCCGTTTCAACGGAGTCGAGAAGACCAATGTTGAAGAATATTGTGCCAGCGAAGGCTGGGTCCGCGTTGCCGTGGGCAAGACCGTGGACCGGCACGGCAAACCGCTGACGATGCGGCTCAAAGGCAAGGTGGAAGCCTATTTCAAGGAAGCCGTCGCCGATTAAGCGCCGGAAGGCGCCTCCGCGGGATTTCAAGCAAGCCCGCGGAGGTGTATCATTACGCCATCGGCATGCATGATCGCGCTTTCGTGGAAGTGCCTGTTACCGAGGAGGCAGAGTTTAAATGAACCATAAGCACCGCAACACACTGCACGCGCTGTTCGCGCATCCGGTGAGCAGCAATATAGATCCGCGGCTGGTTTATGCCGTGATCGAGGGCCTGGGCGGGGAAGTGGCCCATGGCGGCAACGGCCATGTGAAGGTGAAGCTGAACGGCCATACGCATGGGTTTCATGACACGCAGCACGCGCTCTCCAAGGAGGAGGTCGTGGAAATGCGCAAGTTTCTGGAGGCGGCGGGGATTGATCCGGCGCGCGACTTCCCGCTCGAAGCCGGGGTGTGAGCGAAGCCCTGTCCGTTTTCTATTTTGGCCGGGACATGTCCAGCCGGGTCTGGGGTTGGATTTCAGCATAGGCTGTGGCCCCGCCAGCGCGAAGCAGGATGCCGGCGCCGAATGTGTCAAACACGCCGCCGGGGAGCAAAGCGGGGTCTATGTGAACCCCCACCACCTCGCCCAGCACCAGCCAGGACGGCACCAACACGCCGGCTGCGGATTTTAGCTGAACGATATCAGCCAGCTTGCACTCGAAATTAACCGGGCTCTCGGCCACGCGCGGCGGCGCGACCAGCCGTGAAGGCGCCTTGGTGAGACCTGCCTGGGCGAATTCATCAACACCATAAGGCACCGGGGCGCTGCTTTCATTCATCGCGGCGCCCAGGGCGCGGGTGGTGAGGTTCCACACGAACTCCCCGGTTTCCCGCACGTTGCGCAGCGAGTCCTTCGCGCCGATGCTGGAGAATCCGATGATCGGCGGGTGGTAGTTAAAGGCGGTGAAGAAACTGTAGGGCGCCAGATTCACCGAACCATCCGCGCCCTTGGTCGCGACCCAGCCGATTGGGCGCGGCCCCACGATGGCGTTGAACGGATCATGCGCCAAGCCATGGCCTGAGGCGGGTTCGTAGAAATATTTCTCGGCATCCATCGGCGCAGCATACCCCGGCCGGGCGGGCGCGATCAACTCACGCGGTTTTTGCTCCAATATGTCAGATCCAGCGCCTGGGGCGGGTTGTGGAAGTCATACAGGTCGCCGTTCAGGCTCAGATCAAATTTCACGACGCGGTTCCGGCCTTCGGTTTTGGCTTTGTCCAGCGCCTGGCCGGCGCGGCGCACCAGCTCTTGCGGGTTGTTGACATCCGCCAGGCTGGTGAAGGCCGCGACGCCGCAGCTGACCGTGAGGAAGCCGGAAGCAGTGCCTTCGTGGAGAATTTGCAGCGCTTGCACGGCTTCAAGAATGACGGTGGCGACACGCTCAGCGCCTTTATCATCAGCCAGCGGCAGCAGTACCGCGATTTGCCCGCCCCGGTGGCGGGCCACGACATCCCCGGTGCGGCGGGGAATGGATTTGACCGCCTGCGCGACGCGGCGCAGGCAGGCATCACCCGCGATGCTGCCGTAGATCGTGTTGTAAGCGCGGAAATTGTCAATGTCGATGAGCGCCAACCCCAGCGGCAAGCCGCTGCGCACCGCGCGCTTGAATTCATGCACCAGGCTGAGATCGAACTGGCGGCGGTTGGAGAGGCCGGTGAGGTCGTCCTCAAGGGTGAGTTCACGCAAGGCCGTGCTGGCGTGCAGGGCGGCGGCGGTGGCCTCGCGCAGGCGGGCTTCGGCCTGATGCTGGGCTGTGACGTCCACCAGGACGCCGCAGACGGTGCCCGGCCCCACGGAGCGGCCGCTCATGATGACATGGCGCAACTCGCCATCGGCACGGCACAGGCGCAGCCTGAGTTCAAATTCGCCGCCTTCGGCCAGCGTGGTCAGGAGGGCGTTGGTGAGGGATTGGCGGTCATCGGCGTGAAAGCACGCCAGCACCACATCCAGCGAGGGGAGAAACGTGGCCGGGGCGGCGCCGTGAATGCGGTACATGGCGGCGGACCATTCGAACACCCTGCCCGCCAGATCCACCTGCCAGTGGCCAAACTGCGCCGTGGCTTCAGCCTGTTCCAGCGTCGCGCGGGAGGCCTTGGCGAGGGCTTTGGCCTGATCAATCTGCCGCTGCACGCCGCGCCCCATGGCACCTGCGAGCTGAGGTTTTATGCCCGCCAGCAAGACCCACAGGCCAATGCCCGCGACGAGCTGCCCGGCGGCGGCGGGCAAGACGAAAGCCGCTGCCCCGCCCCGCGCGAGGCCAAATAGCAGCAGCGCCTGCAAGCCTGCCGCTGCCGCGAGGACCGCAACGAGAAGCCAGCGGTGGATGCCCAGGACCAAGGCAGCGCGTGCGCGGAAGAGATAAAGCAGCGCCAAGGCGGCTGAAACATACGTCAGCGCGCTCATCAGTACGGTGAGTTCAGCTTGCCAGATTGCCATTACGTTCAACCTCCAAGGCAGATTAGGCCCTGCGCCGCCAAATTACCGTGCCAGCGTCCCGTGCGGTGGTCCTGAACATTCAGGCCCAGCTCAGCGTAGGGCGCGAGAGTTTAACATTCCGCTAATCGGCCCTGATGTTAATCGGCCATGTTTCAGACGCGCGCTGCGAGAATGCCCAGCAGCTCCACCTCGCGGTAACCGCAGGCGCGGTTGCCTCCCATCTCCTTGGCCTCGGCCAGGGCGCGGGCGGCGCGGCGGGTGAGTTCCAGGGGGTTGTAGAGATCGTCCACGCCGGCGAAGGCGGCGGCACCGCAGGCGGCGCTGAGGATGCCCGCCTCGTGCCCGGCGTGGGGCAGGCCAAGGGCGCGCACGGCTTCGAGGATCTGCGTGGCCACGCGCTGCGCGCCGGCAGTGTCGGCCAGGGGCAAGAGCACCGCGATTTCGGTGGCGCCGTAGCGGGCCACGACATCGCCAGTGCGCCGCGGCACCGCCTGCACCGCCTGGGCCACCGCGCGCAGGCAGGCATCAGCCTCCAGAGTGCCGTAATGGGCGCCGTAATTGGAGAAATGATCGATCTCCAGCAGCACCATGCCCAGCGGTTTGCGGCTGCGCACGGCGCGCTTGAATTCATGCCCCAGGCTGAGGTCGAACTGGCGGCGGTCCGCCAGGCCGGTGAGTTCATCCTCCAGCGGCAGGCCGCGGCTCCCCGAGAGCGCCAGTTGCGCCTCGGCGCGCTTGGGCTCGGTGACATCCACCAGCACGCCGTTCAGCTCGCCCACCTGCCCGTCCGCATCCAGCGCCGCGGCGCCGCGCAGAATGACGTGGCGGATCTCGCCATCAGGCCGGCGCAGCCGCGCCGCAACCTCGAACTCGCCCTGGTTGGCGGCGGCCTCCTGCAGCAACACCCCGATGCGCTTGCCGTCCACCGGGTGGAAGGCGGCCAGCGCACTCTCAATGCGCGGCGTGTAATGCTCGCGCCACAGGCCGTGAATACGATACATTTCATCCGACCAGCGCAGGTCATAATCCGGCACGCTGAGTTGCCAGTGCCCGACATGCCCGCTCCGCTCAGCCAGAGCGAGCCATTTGTGCGCCGCGACCACGGCGGCCTCCGCCCGCTGCGCGCGCAACAGCAGCCGGGTATTGAGGATACGGAGCTGGCCACGCTTGAGCCGCGCCACCACGGGCCAGAAGGTGAGCGGCACCGCGACCAGGCAGAATGCCGCCAGCATCCGCAATGCCGGCAGGGCGGAGTTGAAATTGAAATGCGCGGCCAGGCCCAGCAGCATCTGCACCAGCGCCCCGGTGCCGAGCACCGCCAGCAGCGCCCCGCGCCGCCGCCCCAGCACGGAGGCCTCGCTCGCCATGGCGAGATCGTTCACGGCGAAGGCCATCGCAATATACGCAATCGCGCCAAATGTGTTTGCGAGCATTTGTTCCACCTTGGAAAGAAACATGCCGGATTAGTTAATCTCCGGTTTCATTCGTATGGTAGGCGGAACAAGGTTAACCGGCAGCTAATGGCTCGGCTGAAATAATCACCTGCGCGAAGGCGTAGGGGTATTCATCGGTCAACGAGAGGGCGATATGCGCCGCGTGCCCCGGCGGCAGCATGGAACGCAGCCGGGCCAGGGCGCCGCCGTGCAGCTCCAGAGCCGGCTGGCCGGACGGCAGGTTGACCACGGACAGGTCCGACAGGAAAACCCCATCACGAAAGCCGGTGCCCAGAGCCTTCGCGCAGGCCTCCTTCGCCGCGAAGCGCTTGGCGTAGCTGGCCGCGCGCGCATGCGGGCGCCGCTCGGCCCGGGCGCGCTCGACCTCGGAGAACACCCGGTGGGTGAAACGCTCGCCGAACTTGGCCAGGCTGGCCTCGATGCGGCGGATGTCGCACAGGTCGGAGCCGAGGCCGAGGATCATGTTCTGGCGCGCTCGACCTGGGCGATGCCGGAGGCGCCGCGCAGCCCGCCGATGACCTGGCCGAGATGGCGCGAATCGCGGACTTCGACATCGACGAGGGCTTCGAAAAAATCCTGCTGGCGATGAATGATTTTTAAGTTGGCGATCGCGCCGTCCTGCTTGGCGACGGCGTTGGTGAGCGCCGCCAGTACGCCGGGGGCGTTGCTGGCGATGACGGTGATACGGCCGGTGAAGCGGCCGGATTTGGGGCCGGCCCGGTTGAGATGGGCGGTGTCCCAGTCGACATCGATAAAGCGTTCCGGCGTGGCGGCGAAGGTTTCGAGCGTCGCGCAGTCCTTGGTGTGGACGGTGATCCCCTTGCCGGTGGCGACGATGCCGACGATTTTGTCCCCAGGCAGCGGATGGCAGCAGCCGGCGTAGTGCACGTCCATCCCCGCGACGAGGCCGGTGACGGCCATGCCGGCTTCCGCCTTGTGGCTCGTGCCGCGTGGCGAACGGGGGTTGAGCGACTGGCCCATGAAGGCGGGCAGCATGCGCGGGGCGCGGGCTTCCTTCAGCTCGGGGTAGGCGGCGTAGACGACATCCTTAGGCCCGAGCGCACCGGTGGCGACCGCGACGAACAGGTCGTCAAGCGACGCCTGTTTGAGAATTTTTGCCGTTGCATCCAGCACTTTTTCAGAGCCATCGACGCCTTCCTGGCGGAAGGCCTTGGCCAGCGTGGATTTGCCCGCATCGCGGTGCTGTTCGCGCACCTGCTGCGTGAGAAAGCGGCGGATGCGCGCGCGCGCCTTGCCGGTGACGACAAAACGCTCCCACGCGGGAGAGGGCGTGCCGCCGCGCGCGGTGAGGATTTCCACCTGGTCGCCGTTCTGCAGCTCGTAGCGCAGCGGCATGAGCCGGCCGTTGATGCGCGCGCCAACGCAGGAATCGCCAATCTGGCTATGCACGGCGTAGGCGAAATCAACCGAGGTGGCGCCGCGCGGCAGCTGGATGAGCTGGCCCTTGGGGGTGAAGCAGAACACCTGGTCCTGATAGAGCTCAAGCTTGGTGTTTTCGAGAAATTCGTCGGGCGCGGCGGAGTTTTCCAGAATTTCCAGCAAATCCTGCACCCAGCGGAATTGTTTGATGTCAGACTGGGAAGCGCCGGCTTGTTTGTAGAGCCAGTGGGCGGCGACGCCGTTTTCAGCGACCATCTGCATATCGGCGGTGCGGATCTGGATTTCGATTTTCTGGTTGCGCGGGTGGCGCAGGGTGACCCCGGTGTGCAGCGACTGGTAGCCGTTGGCCTTGGGGGTTGAGATATAATCCTTGAAGCGCCCGGCGATGACGGGAAAGGCGGCGTGGATGCCGCCCAGCGCGACGTAGCAGGCCTCGCGCGCCGGCACGATGATGCGGAAGGCCATGATGTCCGACAGCTGCTCGAACGCCACGTTGCGGCGCTGCATTTTTTCCCAGATGGAATAAGGCGATTTCTCACGCCCGGAGATTTCCGCGACATCAACCCCCGCCTCGCGGCAGACTCGCAGCAGCTCCTGGCGGACTTCCTCGATAACATCCGCCCCCTGGCCGCGCAGGAAGTTGAGGCGGGCCTGGATGGTGTCATAAGCCTCGGGGTCGATCTCGGCGAAAGAACGGGTTTGCAGCTCGGTCTTCACCGATTCCATGCCAATGCGCTCGGCCAGCGGCGCGTAGATTTCCATGGTCTCGCGCGCGATGCGCTGGCGCTTGTGGGCGGCGCCGATGGCGCCGATGGTGCGCATGTTGTGCAGCCGGTCCGCCAGCTTGACGATGAGAACCCGGATGTCCTTGCTCATGGCCAGGACAAGCTTGCGGAAGTTCTCGGCCTGTTTGGTGCGGTCTGATTGCAGTTCCAGACGGGTCAGCTTGGTTACGCCATCAACCAGCCCAGCGACCTCCGGCCCGAAACGCTTCTGCACCATCGCCAGGGTGACGGAGGTGTCCTCCACCACGTCATGCAGCAGAGCGGTGATGATGGAGGCACAATCCAGCCGGTAGCCGGCCAGGATGCTGGCCACCGCCAGCGGGTGGGTGATGTAGGGTTCGCCGTCGTCGCGCTTCTGGTCCTCATGCGCCTTGAGGGCGACGCTATAGGCATCGTCGATCAGCGCGGGGTCGGCCCTGGAATCATAGGCGGTCACGCGTGAGAGCAGGCCGCCCAGTTCCGGGTGGAACCCTCCAGCCCCCACGCCCTCCGGCGCAAAACAAACAACTGGTCCCCTGCAAGCTGTTAGCATGATAGGGCCAGCTTAGGGCAGCGATGCTGCGGTGCAAAGCACTGAATGCGGCCGCAGCCGCATGCAGTGAAAAAACTTATCCGGATCAGCGGCGGGTTTTGCCGCCGAGCTCGGCCTCGATGGCGGCCTGGATGTCTTCCGGGGTCATCTCCTCGGCTTCGGCGGCCATGGCGGCAGCTTCTTCCTCGGCGGAGACGTCCTGCAGGCCGAAGATATTCTGATCGGTCGGGATCAGGTCCGCCACTTCCTCGTCGATCGGCTCCGGCTCGGGCACGCGCGAGAGGGATTTGACCAAATCCTGCTCAAGATCCGGCAGGGCCAGGGTTTCCTCGGCGATTTCACGCAAGGCGACGACCGGGTTTTTGTCGTTGTCACGGTCGATGGTCAGCTGCTCGCCGCGGCTGATGTTGCGGGCGCGCTGAGCCGCCAGCAGAACCAGCTCGAAGCGGTTCGGCACTTTCAAAACACAGTCTTCAACGGTGACGCGGGCCATCCGAAATGCTCCAGGCAGAAAATTGAACGCTCGCCTTACTCTGCGCGCCTGCGTGATGCAACCCTTTAGGAATGCTCCTCATGCCAGGGCTGTATGCCTTGCGGGGGGAGTTCGGCCAGCAGGGTGGCGACGCTCTGGTGCAGGACGGGGTGGCGCCAGCCCGGCGCGACGTCAAGAATCGGACGCAGCACAAAGGCGCGCTGGTGCGCGCGCGGGTGGGGCAGAATGGGGTCCGGGGTGGCGCGGATGGCGCCGTTGAGGTCGATGAGGTCCAGATCCAGCGTGCGGGCGGCGTTGAGCCCGGCGCGCTGCCGGCCGAAGCGATCCTCGACCTCATGCAGGCGCGCGAGCAACTCCGCCGGGCCGATCTCACCGAAAAAGCGGATGGCGCCGTTGCAATAGTCAGGCTGTTCAGCGCGCGGCTGCGGCGCCGTGCGATACCAGCCGGATAGAGCGACAAAGGAAAGCCCCGGGATCTCGCACAGCAGCGGCACGGCGGCGCGGCAGGTCTCAATCGGGGCGGAGCCATCGACCCCGGCCAGATTTGCACCGATTGCAATTAGTATCATAAGCTAAAGCGCTTCAACGGATTATCTTCCAGAAAATACAAAACGCATGTAAGTTTGTCTTTATTCTAACACTTTTTTCGATATTGTATATTCTTTTAACTCGTTTTTTACTCGCAGGAAATAATCCATATGCGTTTTGCCCCCCAGGAACGTACCGCTCTCTTTATAGATGGTGCGAATTTCTACGCCGCAACCCGTAGCCTGGGACTTGACATTGATTACCGCAGGTTGCTGGATTTTTTTAGCGGAAAATCCAATCTGGTGAGGGCTTATTATTATTCAGCCCTGTTGGACACTGAGGAATACTCGCCGCTGAAGCCGTTGACCGACTGGCTGGCTTATAACGGGTATAGCCTGGTCACCAAGCCGGCGAAGGAGTTCACCGATGCGCTGGGGCGCCGGCGGATAAAGGGCAATATGGATATCGAGCTGGCAATCGACATGCTGGAGCTGGCGCCCAAGATTGAACATGCCGTGCTGTTCTCGGGCGACTCGGATTTTCGCCGCTTGGTCGAGGCGGTGCAGCGCAGGGGCGTGCGGGTGAGCGTGATCTCGACGATCAAGACCAATCCGCCGATGATCGCCGACGAGCTGCGCCGCCAGGCGGACCATTTTGCCGAACTCTCGGAGATTGCGGCGGAGTTCACGCGCAAGCCGGCGGATGCGCGCGGGCGGACGGCAAGCCGGGAGGAGGACCCCGCTTGACGCCGGACCGCGATTGCCCCCGCTGCCCGCGGCTGGTGGCGTACCGGGGGGAATACCGGGCGCGCGAGCCTAGCTGGTTCAACGCGCCGGTGCCGAGTTTCGGCGGGCTGGACGCGGCGTTGCTGGTGGTTGGGCAGGCGCCGGGGGTGAATGGGGCGAACCGGACGGGACGGCCCTTTACCGGGGATTATGCCGGGGTGCTGCTCTACAACACGCTGGTGAAGTTCGGCTTCGCCCGGGGCGAATACCAGGAGCGGGCCGATGACGGGCTGGAGCTGGTGAACTGCCGGATCACCAATGCGGTGCGCTGCGCGCCGCCGCAGCATAAGGTCGAGACCTCGGACAAGGCGCAGTGCAACCCGTTTTTGGTGGCCGAGATTGCGGCGATGCCGAAGCTGCGGGCGATTTTGGCGTTGGGGGGGATTTCGCACCTGATGACGCTGAAGGCGCTGGGGGTGAAGGCGGCAGGGCATGTGTTCGCGCATGGCGCGCTGCACGAGCCGCGCGCCGGGCTGTTGCTGGCGGACAGCTACCATGTCTCGCGTTACAACACGAGCACGAAGCGGCTGAATGCGGCGATGTTTGAGAAGGTGGTGGGGGATATAAAGGGTTTTTTGCCGGGGGCGTAACCGGGTGGCGGGTTACGCTACGCTCACCCACCCTGCTTCTTTCTATTCATGTGGCGGGTTACGCTGCGCTCACCCACCCTACTTCTTCCTATTTGTTGCGTAGCAGCCGGGCTTTGTCGCGTTGCCAGTCGCGCGCGGCGATGGCGTGGCGTTTGTCGTGTTTCTGGCGCCCCTCGGCGATGCCCAGCGTCACCTTGGCCAGGCCACGCGGGTTGAAATGGATGTCGAGCGGGACGACGGTGGCGCCTTCGCGGTTGATGGCGCCGAAGATCTGGTTGCGTTCCTTTTTCTTTACCAGGAGTTTGCGGGTGCCGCGCACGTCAAACCGCGAGAGCACGCCGCCCTGGTATTCGGGAATGTAGGCGTTGAAGAGGCAGAGTTCGCCGTCGCGCTCGCCAGCCCAGGCTTCGCTCAACGTGGCGCGGCCCAGGCGCAGGGATTTCACCTCCACGCCCTTGAGCACGATCCCGGCCTCGATGGTCGAGAGGATTTTATAGTCAAACCGGGCCTTGCGGTTCTGCGAGGCGATCCCGTGCGAGATATAGCCGGATTTGCTCTTTTCCTTGTCCTTGGCGCTCAAGTGAGCAGACCCACTTCCAGCATCGCCGCCTTGATGCGCCCGGCGGATTCGGCGGTGACCTCGGCCAGCGGCAGGCGCACCGCGTTGGCGCCGAAGCCGAGCAGGGAGGCTGCGTATTTAACCGGGCCGGGGTTGCTCTCGCAGAACATGGCGTCATGCAAGGGCAGCAGGCGCATCTGGATGGCCATGGCTTCCTTGAGGTCGCCGCGCGCCCAGGCGGCATGCAGCTGCGCGCAGAGCTTGGGCGCGACGTTGGCGGTGACCGAGATGCAGCCGCGCCCGCCCGCGGCGAGATAGGCCAGGGCGGTATGGTCCTCGCCGGAGAGCTGGATGAACTCCGGCCCGCAGGCGCGCAGCGTGTGCAGCGGGCGGGCGAGGTTGGCGGTCGCGTCCTTCACGCCCACGATGTTTTTATGCGCGGCGAGGCGGGACATGGTTTCCACTGACATGTCGATGACCGAGCGGCCGGGGATATTGTAGATGAACAGCGGGATGTCCACCGAATCCGCGATCGCCATGTAGTGGCGGAACAGGCCCTCCTGGGTCGGCTTGTTGTAATAGGGGGTGACAACCAGCACCGCATCGGCGCCCGCGCGCTTGGCATGGGCGGCCAGGCCGATGGCCTCGGCGGTGGAATTGGAGCCGGCGCCCGCGATGACAGGCACCCTGCCCCGCGCCGCGGCGATGGCGAGTTCGACCACGCGCTTATGCTCCTCATGCGAGAGCGTGGGGGATTCCCCGGTCGTGCCCACGGGGACGATGCCCTGCGTGCCCTGCTCGATCTGCCAGTCGATCAGACGCGAATAGGCGGCTTCGTCGATGCTGCCGTCAGCGTGCATCGGCGTCACCAAAGCGGTTAATGAGCCATGAAACATTATCTACTCCTGCTGAGGATGAGACGTAATCGCCCCGGGGGTAGCCTGCAAGCCGCCAGATGCTACAAGAGCGCGCATGAGATATCTGGCTGCCCTGCTGATTACCCTCGTCCCGGTTCTGGGTTTCGCGCAAACCCCGGCTTCACCGCAAATTATGGCGGATGTGAAGGCGGGCGATTTTGCCGCGGCGCAGGATTTGGCGTCCGCCACCGGCGACCCGCTGATGGTGAAACTCGTGACATTTTTCAAGCTGCTGGACCCGGGCGGCGGCACGGCCGATGAGATTCGCGCGTTCATCACCGCGAATCCCGACTGGCCGGAACAAGGGCTGCTGGCGCTGCGCCAGGCGCAGGCGGCGGGTACGCAGTCGCCCAGCATGGCCAATGCGGTGCCCGATTTTCTGGTGCAGGTGAAAGCGCTGCACGCGGCCGGGCAGGATGCCCAGGCGGCGGCGCTGTGGGTGGCGCAGGGCAAGACGGCGGCGGCAGCGGCGGATTTTGAACAGCAGCTGATGTTCTGGCCGGCGCAGAACGCGCTGGCGCGGGCGCTGCTGGCGGCGGGGGATGCCAAGGACGCCTATGCCGTGGTGACCGCCGTGAACCCGCCCGCCGATGGCCTCTACGCGATGGAACAGGTGGAGGACCGGGATTTTCTGGCCGGTTTTTTACAACTCCGGTTCCTGAAACAGCCCGGACAGGCGGCGATCTGGTTCACCAACCTGGCCAGCCTCTCGCCCTCGGTGATTACGCAAGGGCGGGCCTGGTACTGGCTGGGGCGCAGCCAGAGCGGGGCGCAGGCGCAGGCGGATTTTGCCCGCGCGGCGCAGTATCCCGATACATATTACGGGCAGTTGGCCGCAATCGCCCTGGGTGACACGCCGCAGCAGCTGGCGGCGCGGATTTTGAGCGCGGGCGAGCCCACGTTCAGCGCCGCCAATGCGCTGGATTTTGGCCTGATGGAGCTGCCGCGCGCCGCGGCGCTGCTGGTGCAGATGGACGACACCAGGGACGCCTCGATATTTTTGAACCGGCTGGGCCAGGTGGCGATTGACGACCGCACCCGCGAGATGGCCGCGAAGCTGGCGCTGGGGCTGGGGATTCCCCAGAGCGCGGTGGCCATCGCGCGCACCGCCGGCAGCGACGGACAGATGCTAATCCGCGAGGGCTGGCCGCTGGCCGTGACACCGCCGCAGGGCGCGCTGGAGTCGGCGGTGGCCGATGGCATCATGCGCCAGGAAAGCAGTTTTGATGCCGGGGTGGTCTCCGGCGCGGGGGCGGTGGGGCTGATGCAGCTGATGCCGGCCACGGCAAGGATGACGGCGCGCAAATACGGGTTGAGCGATGACAACTTGTTCGACCCGGCGCAGAACATGATGCTGGGGAGTGCCTACTTCGCCGGGCTGGTGCGCCATTTCGGCAATTGCCTGCCGCTGGCCATCGCCGCGTATAACGCCGGGCCAACCAATGTGGCCAACTGGCTCACCGAATACGGCGACCCGGAGCTGGGCGCGCGGGCCGGCGGGGCGGATATGATCGACTGGGTGGAGGAAATTCCCTTCAACGAGACGCGCAATTATGTGCAGCGGGTGGTGGAGAGCATTACCATATACCGGGCGCAGCTTACCGGCTCGGCGGATTCCCCCCTCAGCCCCTGGATGGAAAAATGAATTTCTGGACGATTCTCGCCTCCGGCTTTGGCTCCGGCTACGCGCCCAAGGCGCCGGGCACGTTTGGCTCGCTCGTGGGATTGGCGATCGGCGCGGCGCTGCTGCAATATGGGCATCTGCCGCTGCTGCTGGGGATTGTGGTGTTCACCGTGACGGGGGTGGAGGCGATCCGCGCCACGGGCGCGGCCGCACAGGACCCCAAATGGATTGTGGTGGACGAAATCGCCGGGCAGATGATTCCGCTGCTGCTGCTCAGCCATGTGGGGTTTCTGGGGGTGGCTGTCAGTTTCGCGCTGTTCCGGCTGTTCGATATTCTCAAGCCCGGGCCGGTGGCCTGGGCCGATGCGCGGCATGATGAATATGGCGTGATGGGCGATGATCTGATCGCGGGGGTGATGGCGGCGGTTGTGGTGGCGCTGCTGCGCCTGGTGCTGCCGCTATGAGTGCGGCGCGGCTGGTGGAGGTCTGCAAGGCCAAGGGGCTGCGCATAGCCGCGGCGGAGAGCTGCACGGGCGGGATGCTCGCCGCGGCGATTACCGCCGTGCCGGGGGCCTCGGCGGTGTTCACGCATGGGTTTGTCACCTACGCCGACGCGGCGAAAACGCAGATGCTGGGCGTGCCTGATGAGCTGATCGCGGAGCTGGGCGCGGTATCGGAAGCGGTGGCGGGGTGCATGGCGGTGGAGGCGCGGGAGAAATCCGGGGCGGATCTGGCGGTCTCAATCACCGGGATCGCGGGGCCGGACGGCGGCAGCGCGCTCAAGCCCGTGGGGACGGTGTGGTTTGGCCTGGCGATGGCCAGCGGAGTCACCATTTATCACAAGGTTTTCAGCGGTGGCCGCGACGAGGTGCGGCAGGCGAGTGTGGCATTCGCCCTGGAGCTGCTGAGCGAAGGAGCGCACGCATGAGCAAAAATCTGGGCGTATGGGAAAAGGCTAAGCGCGAGGGCCGCAAGATGAGCATGATCACGGCCTATGACTACCCCTTTGCGCGCCTCGCGGAGGCGGCCGGGATGGATGCGGTGCTGGTGGGCGATTCATTGGGCATGATGGTGGCCGGCGATGCCGATACGCTGCGGGTTTCACTCGAACAGATGCTCTACCATACGCGCATTGTGGCGAAGGGCGTGGCGCGCGCGCTGGTGATGGCGGATCTGCCCTTTGGCAGTTTCGAGGAATCTCCGGCGCAGGCCTTCGCGAGTTCCGCGGCGCTGCTGAAGGCGGGGGCGGATATCGTGAAGCTGGAGGGCGGGATGCCGATGGTGGAGACGGTGAGATATCTCTCGCAGCGGGCAATCCCGGTGTGCGCGCATATCGGGCTGACGCCGCAGCATGTGCGCCAGCTGGGCGGCTTCAAGCGCCAGGGCAAAACGCAGGAAGCCGCCGCGCGGATTTTGGAGGAGGCGCTGGCGCTGGAGGAGGCGGGCGCGCGCATGGTACTGATGGAGGCAATTCCCAGCGAGCTGGCAGCCGCGATCACCCGGCGGCTGAGCGTGCCGACGATCGGCATTGGCGCGGGGCCGGACACGGACGGCCAGGTGCTGGTGCTGCATGATGTGTTGGGGCTGAACATGGACCGCGCGCCGGGATTTGCCCGCCAGTATGTGAACGGCGCGGCGCTGATGCAGGCTGCCCTGAGCGATTACGCGGCTGACGTGCGCGACGGGAAATTCCCGGCTTAAAGTGCCCGGCAGAACGCGCCGGTCCGATCAACTTTCAGCCGCCGGTGCCCGCTGATGGTGGACTGATCAGCCAGATTGCAGTCTAACCACTTCAATCCGGACAGATTGCGGGGGGCTGTGCACCAATTCACCGAAACACCCGATACGCCGCCCGAGACTCCCCGCCCCGCGGGCGCGCTCCGGCGGTTCTTCCGGCTGCTGGGGCCAGGGGTGATCACCGGCGCGGCGGATGATGACCCCTCCGGCATCGCCACCTATTCCCAGACCGGCGCGCAGTTCGGCTTTGGCCAGCTATGGACAGCACTTTACCAGATACCGCTGATGGTGGCGGTGCAGGAATGCTGCGCGCGGATCGGCTCGGTGACCGGCCAGGGCCTAGCCGGGGTGATCCGCCAGCATTACAGCCGCCCCATCCTGGTTGTGATGGTGCTGCTCGTGGTGGTGGCCAATACCATCAACATCGGCGCGGATATCGGCGCGGTGGGGGCGGCCTCGCAGCTGGTGGTGCACGCGCCGCTCTGGGTGTTCACGGTGCTGACCACGGTGATCGTGGTGACGCTGGAGGTGCAGATCAGCTATAAAACCTATGCGAAGGCGCTGAAATGGCTGGCGCTGGCGCTGCTGGCCTATCCGGCCACGGCTTTCATGATCCGCGAGCCGTGGGGCGAGATTTTGCGCGCCACCGTGATCCCGCATGTGGAATTCACGTTTCAGTTTCTCTTCATCGTCACCGGCGTGTTCGGCACCTCGATCTCGCCGTATATGTTTTTCTGGCAGGCATCCGAGGAGGTTGAGGAGGAGATCGCCCTGGGGGTGCCGAGCGGGGATGACGGGCAACCCCGGCTGCCCTGGGATTTTCTCAGCAACATGCGCATCGACACCGCGGTTGGCATGGTTTTCGCCGAGTTGGCGCAATGGTTCATCATTATCACCACGGGTTCGGTGCTGTTCAGCCATGGGATCACGAATATCGCCACGGCGGCCGATGCGGCGGAAGCGCTGGAGCCGCTGGTGCGCTCCTTCCCCAACTCCGGCCAGGTGGCGAGGGATTTGTTCGCCGTGGGGGTGATCGGCCTGGGGCTGCTCGCGATTCCGGTGCTGGCCGGCTCGGCGGCCTATGCGATGGCGGAGGCTTTTCAGTGGCGGGAGGGATTGTCGCGCAAGTTTGGTGAAGCGCGCGGGTTTTACGGGGTCATCATCGTCTCGACCGGGGTCGGCCTGCTGCTGAATTTCACGCATATCAACCCGATGAAGGCGCTGGTGTTCACCGCCGTGTTCAACGGCATCGCCGCGGTGCCGCTGCTGTTCATGATCGCGCGGATCAACGCCAGCCGGGAGATACTGGGCGCAAACCGGGGCGGCGCGGCATCGCGGACGCTGGTATGGCTGACCTTTGCCATCATGGGGCTGTGCGCGCTGGGAATGTTCGCCACATTGCTGCCCTGAAGGCGGGGTTTGCTTGGGCGGGAAACAGGCGCAGTGTCGGGGCACCGGAACCACACAGGAGGGACAACACCATGTCAGCCACTTACCGGGAAGCCGTTGCCGTGTTCGATTCCGCCGAGGCGCTCGACGCGGCGGTGTTCGCGCTGGAGACGCATGGGTTTGACCGCGCGGCGTTCTCGCTGCTGGCCAGCGAGGAAGCCGTGGCGCAGAAGCTTGGCCACCATTATCAGCTCGTCAAGGAGGTTGAGGACGATCCGGCGGCGCCGCGCGGTACGTTTTATTCGCGGATCTCACGGCTGGAGGCCACCTATCTGCCAGCGCCCGCGCTGGCGGCCATCGGCGGGCTGATGTTTGCGGGAGGCACCGTGGCCCTGCCGGCGGTGATCGCGGCGGGCGGCGGGTTTGTGCTGGGCGCCGCGCTGGGCGGATTGATCCACCGGCATTATGCCGCGCGGGTGAAGGAGCAGCTGGAACGCGGCGGGCTGGTGCTGTGGGTGGGCCTGCGCGAGGCGGCCCTGGAGGAGAAAGCGCTGGAGATTCTGCGCGCGCAGGGAGGCCATGATGTGCATGTGCATGAAATGCCGGCCTGACCGGGCGGCCGGAAAGTGAAGCCCGGAAAGTGAAGCCCGGAAAGTGAAGCATGGAGCTGCTTGACGCGCTGCTGGCCGAGGATTTCCGCCGTGTCGCCGAGGCGCGGCATGCGGCGGGGAACCAGGTGCTGCTGCTGCGCGACGGGCCGGAGACGTTCGGCGCCTGGCTGGCGGCGATCGGGGCGGCGAAGCGCTATGTCTGGCTGGAGAATTACATCATCCAGGACGACGCCATGGGCGCGGCATTCGCCCAGGCGCTGATCGCCGCGGCGGGGCGCGGTGTGAGCGTGCGGGTGCTGTATGACTGGCTCGGCTGCCTGCGCCGGACCCGCCCGGACTTCTGGCAGCGCTTGCGCGCGGGCGGGGTGAAGGTGCGCGTGTATAATCCGCCGCACCCGCTGCACCCGTTGCGCTGGATCAGCCGGGACCACCGCAAGGTGCTGTGCGTGGACGGGGAGAGCGCCTTTACCGGCGGCTTGTGCATCGGCGATGACTGGTACGGCGATGCGGCGCGCGCCATGCCGCCGTGGCGCGATACGGCGGTGGCGATTGAGGGGCCGGCGGTGGCTTATGTGGAGGCCGCGTTCGTGGACAGCTGGGAAGCCGCCGCCGGACTGCCGCAACGCGATGTGGAGGCGGCGCCAGGTGCCGATGCGCGGCCGGGCGGGGTGGAGGTATCGGTGATCGCGGGGCGGCCCGATAGCCTGGGGCTGTACCGGCTGGAGCAGCTTATCGCGGAGATCGCGGAGCGCAGGCTCTGGCTGACGGACGGGTATTTTGTCGCCACCACCGCCTATGTGCGCGCCCTGGCCGGGGCGGCGCGCGGGGGGGTGGATGTGCGGCTGCTGGTGCCGGGCTCCAGCGACTGGCCGCTGGTCGGCGCGCTCTCCAAATCAGCCTACCGCCCGCTGCTGCAGGCGGGGGTGCGGGTGTTTGAGTGGAACGGGCCGATGCTGCACGCCAAGACCGCCGTGGCGGATGGGTGCTGGAGCCGGATCGGGTCCAGCAACTCCAATCTGGCGAGCTGGATTACCAACCGGGAACTGGACGTAACCATAAAGGACCATGCGCTGGCAGCGCAGATGGAGGCGATGTACGAGGCGGACATGACCAACGCGACCGAGGTGGTGCTGGCGCGCGGGCGCAGCGGAATACCAAGGCCGGTGGCGCCCGATGGCCATGCGCAGGAGCGCACCCCCGCCAAGGCCGGGCGGCTGCTCTCGGGCGCTATCGGCCTGGGCAGCACGCTGAGCGCCTCCTTCACCCGGCGGCGCCAGCTCGACCCCACGGAGTCACTCGTGGTGCTGGGCGGCGGCATGGTGCTGCTGCTGCTCGGGGCCATGGCGGTATTTCTGCCGCGGCTGGTCGCCTGGGTGGTTGCGGTGTTCGCGCTGTGGCCCGGCGTGGGGCTGGTGGTGCGGGGTGTGAGGCTATGGTGGGCGAGCCGGAATGACGCCGCCCGCTGAATTCAGGATCATCAGCTGGAATCTGCTGCATTCCGTGGGGGCCGAGGCCGCGCATGTGCGCGCGCTGATCGAGCGCCACGACCCCGATTTATGCCTGATGCAGGAGGCGGCGGCGGGGATAGACGATTTGCCGGAGCAGCTGGGCGGGCATTATGCGCGCGTGGCGCTGCCGGGGCGCCACCATGGGCTGGCGGCCTGGAGCAAGCGCCCGTTTCATGCGCCAGCGGGAAGTTTGGCCTTGCAGCGCGGCATGCTTGTGCGCCGGGTGTGCCAGATACTCGACCTCGGCGGTTTCAGCGTCGCCAATGTGCATCTCTCGCACGGGCAGCTGCTCAACCGGCGGCAGTTGCGCCGCATTGCGGGCGTGCTGCCGCCCCAGGCGGCGATTCTGGGCGACTGCAACCTGCTGGGCGCGCCGCTGCTGCCGGGGTTTGAGGATGTGGGCGCGCGGATTGCGACGCACCGGATGAGCGGCGTGCTGCCCCTGCGGCTGGACCGCTGCTTCGTGCGCGGGCTGCGCTGCACCAGGGCGGAGGTTCTGGAGCAAGGGGCTTCGGACCACCGGCCACTGCTGGTTGTGCTGGCATCTGGTTGAACGCCCCGGCATGGGCTACGAACACCTATGAGTGATGCGCGGCGGGCTTACCGGAAAAATGCATTCATGCGGCGCAAATGGGTGAGGCAGCTGCGCGATGTGCTGCTGCTGCCCCCTGCCCTGCTGTATGTGATCGTCGAGGAGATTTTCTGGAACGGGGCCACGGCGCTGCTGCGCCAGGTTGCGCGGACCTGGCCGGTAAGGGCCTTGCAGAAGCAGCTCGTGGCCTTGCCCGCCCCGGTTATTCTGCCGCTGTTTCTGGTGCCCGAAATTCTAAGCCATATCGGCGGGTTCTGGGCGGCTTATCTGATCACGCGCGGGGAGTGGGCGGCCGCGATGCTGGCTGGGATCGTGATTAAAGGCAGCGCCACGCTGATGGTGGTTTGGATCTACCAGAGCTGCGAGCGCAAGCTGCTCTCCATCCGCTGGTTCGCCGTGGTGCACCGGCAGGCGCTGCGCGGGCGCGATTGGGTGCTGGAGACGATAAGGCCGGGCCGGGAGCTGGCGCTGCGCCTGTTGCGGCGCAGCCGGGCCGGGATTGTGCGGCGCTTTGCCGCGATCCGCCAGGTGCTGGCGATGAAGCTGGGGTTCAGACGGCGGGGCTGAGCCGCCGCGACTCAGGCGGGCAGTGCCGCCCGGCTCTTAATTAGATAAATACCGGCCGATGATGACTTAATCATCGGCGCCATTCGCATAATCAGTTGAAAATATTGGTGAGCCCGGTGGGGGTCGAACCCACGGCCATTCGATTAAAAGTCGAATGCTCTACCACTGAGCTACAGGCTCTCCGTGCAGGGGGTGAACCAGATTTGCCCCCTGCTCGTCAATAGACACAAACGGATTGCTGACCGGTTTTACCGGAAATACCAGTAAAAACCTGATCATGCGTCCCGATTGCCGTTAAGCGGCCAGGGTCATCTTGAGGATCGAATCGGGGTCGATCACCTTGCCGCTCTGCGGATCGCCCTTCTTGATCTGCTGCACGAAATCCATGCCGGCGGTAACCTGGCCCACGATGGTGTAATTACCATCCAGGAAGGTCGCCGGGGCGAAGCAGATGAAGAACTGGCTGTTGGCGGAATTGGGGTCCGAGGTGCGGGCCATGCCCACCGTGCCGGTGAGGAAGCTGGCGTCCTGGGTGAATTCCGCCGGCAGGTTGGGCAGGTCGGAGCCGCCCATGCCGGTGTTGGTGGCATCGCCGGTCTGCGCCATGAAGCCCGCGATGACGCGGAAGAACTTGCAGCCGTTGTAATAGCCCTGGGCGGTGAGCGTCCGCAGGCGCTCAGCGGCTTTCGGCGCCAGGTCCGGGCGCAGCTCGATGGTCACGGTGCCGTATTTCAGCTCCATCAGCAGGGTGTTGGAGGTGTCGGCGGCGGCGGGTTCAGTCATGGCGAGTTCCGTTAAAAAAGGGGTTGCAGCGGCAGTGCTGATGAGGGTCCGGCGTTTCAACATGGTTACTTCCTCAGTTTGGCAAGGGTACGTTCCAGCGTGAGCTTGGGGACGAAGGAGGAAATATCCCCGCCCAGCAGAGCAATGTCCTTCACGAAGCGCGAGGAGATGAACTGATGGCGTTCGCTGGCCATGAGAAACACCGTCTCGATCCCCGGGTCCAGCCGGTAGTTCATCCCCGCCATCTGGAATTCGTAGTCAAAATCGGAGACCGCGCGCAAGCCCCGCACGATCATCTTCGCGCCGACCTGTTCGGCGAAGGAGATCAGCAGCGCGTTGAAGGAGCGCACCTCGATCACCGCGCCGGTTTTCTCGGCGATCGGCGCGACTTCGTCTTCGATCAGGGCAATCCGCTCCTCCAGATTGAAAATCGGGTCCTTGCCGGCGTTGATGCCAAGCCCGATCACCAGCCGGTCCACCAATTTGGCGGCGCGGCTGATAATGTCCAGATGCCCGTTGGTCACGGGGTCGAACGTACCGGGGTAGAGGGCAACGCGGGCTTCAGGCATCCTCGGTCTCCTGCTCCAGCACGGGGAATACGCTGGTGACACGCTCATCGTCATCCAGGCGGAAAAGGGTGACACCCATGACCGAACGGCCGGTGATGCGCACCTGGTCCACCGGCACGCGGATCAGCCGCCCGCCGTCGGTCACCAGCATCACGTCGTCACCCTCGCGCACCTGGAAGCTGGCCGCCACCGCCTTGCCGTTGCGCCTGGCGCTGAGCGTGATGTTGGCAATGCCCTGGCCGCCGCGGCCGGTGACGCGGTATTCATAGGCCGAGGAGCGCTTGCCAAAGCCGGAATCAGTGACGGTGAGGAGAATTTCCTCCGCCGCCGCCAGCTCGGCGATTCGCGTCTCGGAGAGGGCGATATCAGCCACCGCCTCCTCGCTCTCGCCGGTCTCGGCTTCCTCATCGCCCATGCGCCGCTGCGCGGAGGCATATTTGAGATAGGCGGCGCGCTCGTCCGGCGTGGCCTCAACATGGCGCAGCACGGAGAGGCTCATCACCTCATCATCCGCGCCAAGCTTGATGCCACGCACGCCCGCGGAATCACGGCCCGAGAACACGCGCAGATTATCGTCGGTGATCTGGAAGCGGATGCAGCGGCCGAGCTTGGTGGCGAGGAATACATCGTCGCCATCGCGGCAGGTGGCGACACCAATGAGCCGGTCGCCCTCGTCCAGCTTCATCGCGATCAGCCCGGAGGCGCGCATGTTCTTGAAGTCAGCCAGCTTGTTGCGCCGCACGCCGCCGCTCGCGGTGGCGAAAACGAGATGCAGGTTCTCCCACAGCCCCTCATCCTGCGGCAACGGCAGCACGGTGGTGATCTCGTCCGAACCAAGCTCGGGCAGCAGATTGACTAGCGCACGCCCCTTGGCGGTGGTGGTGGCTTCCGGCAGGCGCCAGACTTTCTCGCGGAAGGCCTTACCGCCGGAGGAGAAGAAAAGCACATATTGGTGCGTGTGCGCGTTGAAGCTGCGCGTCACCACATCGTCGCCGCGCGTGGAGGTGGCCGAACGCCCGCGCCCGCCGCGATTTTGCGCGCGGAACACCTCCAGCGGCGTGCGCTTGATGAAACCATCGCGCGTGATGGTGACAACCATCTGCCCGGGTTCGATCAGGGCTTCGTCGTCCTGGTCGGTCTCGAAATTCTCGATGCTGGAGCGGCGCGGATTCGCGATTTTTACACGCGCGGCCACCAGCTCCTCGCGCATCACCTCCAGGCGGCGGATGCGCGAGCCGATGATGTCCAGCAGCTCGCTGATACGCGCCGCGACCTCGGCCAGCTCGGCCTGGATTTTATCGCGCTCCAGCCCGGTGAGGCGGGCCAGGCGCAGCTCCAGAATGCCGCGCGCCTGCGCATCGGTCAGGCGCATGGTTTTCTCGGGCGTGATGGTGTTGCCCACATCGTCGATCAACGCCAGCAGCGGCGCCACATCCTCAGCCGGCCAGTGGCGCTCCATCAGCGCCGCGCGGGCGGTGTTGGAATCCGGGCTGGCGCGAATGATCCTGATGACTTCATCGATATTCGCAACCGCGGTGGCCAGGCCGATGAGCAGATGGGCGCGGTCGCGCGCCTTGTTCAGCTCGAAGCGGGCGCGCCGCAGGATCACCTCCTCGCGGAATTCGATGAAGAGGCCAAGCAGTTCCTTGAGCCCCATCTGCCGGGGCTTGCCGCGGTCCAGCGCCAGCATGTTGATGCCGAAGCTGGTTTGCAGATTGGTGTAGCGGTAAAGATGGTTCAGCACCACCTCGGCGGTGGCGTCGCGCTTCAGCTCGATGACAATGCGCATGCCGTCGCGGTCGCTCTCGTCGCGCAGATCGGCGATGCCTTCGATGTCCTTGGCGCGCACCAGCTCGGCGATGCGCTCCAGCAGCGCGGATTTGTTCACCTGATACGGAATCTCGGTGACCACGATGGCGTCACGGTCCTTGCGGATCTGCTCGATGGCGGCGCGCGCGCGGATGGTGATGGAGCCGCGCCCCGTCTCGAAGGCGGCACGGATGCCCGAGCGCCCCAGGATGATGCCCGCGGTCGGGAAATCCGGCCCGGGGACGATCTGCATCAGCTCTTCGAGCGTGATCTCGGGGTTGGCGATCAGCGCCAGCGTGGCATCCATGATCTCGGTAGGGTTGTGCGGCGGAATATTGGTCGCCATGCCGACGGCGATGCCGTTGGAGCCATTGATGAGCAGGTTGGGGAAGGCCGCCGGCAGCACGCGCGGCTCGGTCTCGCTCTCGTCGTAGTTCGGCTGAAAGTCGACCGTGTCCTTGTCGATATCGCCAAGCAGCAGCATCGCCGCCGGGTCCAGCCGCATCTCAGTGTAACGCATGGCGGCGGGCATGTCGCCGTCGATGGAGCCGAAATTGCCCTGGCCGTCGATCAGCGGCAGGCGCATCGAAAAATCCTGCGCCATGCGCACGGCGGCGAGATAAATCGCGCTGTCGCCATGCGGATGGTAGGTACCCATCACGTCACCGGTCATGCGCGCGGATTTGCGGTAAGGCTTGTCGGGCGTGTTGCCCGATTCGTTCATGGCGTAGAGGATGCGCCGGTGCACGGGCTTCAGCCCGTCGCGCGCATCCGGCAGGGCGCGCGACACGATGACGGACATGGCATAATCGAGATACGATTTGCGCATCTCCTGCTCGATGGCCACAGGCTCCGTACCGCGCAGCGGCAATGGTTCCGCGCCGGATTCGCCGGTCATATCGCTCATGTCAGATCAGGTTGCGGATGGCGGCGGCGGCAGACTCGCCGGACCGATGGTAACAGACTGAGATCATTAAGAATTTTATCCTGAGTTCAG
>JAJZCG010000097.1 GCA_021846225.1 Pseudomonadota bacterium
CAATGGTGGCCGTGCAGGTGTTCGGCAACGACCATGCCGTGGCCTTCGCGGGCAGCCAGGGCAATTTCCAGCTCAACGTGTTCAAGCCGGTGATGCTGCATAATTTGCTCGATTCGGCGCGCCTGCTGGCCGAGGCGCTGGGGGCCTTCAACACGCATTGCGCGGCGGGCATCGAGCCAGCCTACGGCAAAATCGCCGAAAACCTGTCGAAGAACCTCATGCTCGTCACCGCGCTCAACCCGCATACCGGCTACGCGGCGGCGGCCAAGGTGGCGCTCAAGGCGCATCATGAGGGGCTCTCGCTGCGCGCGGCGGCCCTCGCCCTGGGGGTCACCACGGGGGAGGAGTTTGACGAATGGGTGAAGCCCGAGGAGATGACCCGGCCGCTGCGGATTTAAAGGGAGAGGCTAAGGCCACGCGCATGCGCTTAGTCTTTTGCCACTCTCCAGTGCTCTAATTCATCTAACCACCCTAAGAAACAGAACGCAGCGCCGGAGCTCGATCAATGACTATGCCCGAATCTTGAAGGCGTTGTTTGTATGCTTCCAAAAGTAAATCGTTTAAGTCCTTTAGATTATTTGTTTCAATTTCTTTGTTTCCAGCTGTTGGAAATTTAAAAACTGGAACCCCTGCTTTATTCAGATGAAAAGCCAATATTGCGCCCTTATTGGGCTTTTTGTAGTATACTTTGAATGAAGTAGCCGTTTTTTTAAAGCTTACACTCCCAAGCTCATCGTATAAAAGGTCAGACTTTACAAGAAAAGCAAGGCGTTCCCTCAATGTCGTAAAGACGTGTAATTCCGCTTCAGTCGGAATTAGTTCTTCGTCCTTATCCTCGAGTGAGGCCGACAATATATTTTCTGGAATCTCGACTGATTCTATGGTCTTTTTTACGACATCTTTCGGAGCATAGCCAACCCGCGAGAGAATTTCTTGATCGATAAAAGACTGCAGCGCATCACAAATTAATTGTCGGTTACCATCTACAGTTCTTTGAGAAATTCTCGCACCAATATCCGCCTTCGAGAGAAAAAAGCGAATAAACTCATCGGATGGAGCTGTCTTAAAATTTTGCAGAGTATCGACAATGAATTGAAGCAAGAGCTTCCTTTTGGCCTCAGCTCCGACATTCTCGGGGTTAAAATCAGATTTTCTTATGGCAGCCAACGCTTTTACTGAGTTGTCCTCAATATTTCCTTTAGCTACTTCTTGCATGTCAATTTTAAGAAAAGCGTTTTCGTCCATCATATTTGGGGAATCTGAATCGGCAAAAAATTCAAAACGAAGACCATCCGTCAAGACGCCCAATTTTACTGTTGGACATGCATTGAAATAGCTTTTTAGCTGCCCCAAGTCGTCCTTCATCAAACTGCCTAATTTTTTTGATTCTATGGCGATTACTGGAGACCCAGACCTTATTATGGCGTAGTCAACTTTATTTTTATATTTTTCTGAGAAATCAGCATGATGCTCTGGGGCAACCTCATCAGGGTTCGCGACATCGTATCCCAGAAAAACTAAAAATGGCTGAACAAGAGCAATATTAGTTGCTGCTTCGCCGAGTTGCTTGCCCGCATGAATGACCATGGTTTTTGCGTGGGCTATAAGTTTCTGTTTGAATTCTTCAAACTCAACGAGCATTGGCCATCCTCCAAAGAAACCATTACTATAATGCTAAGGTACAACCGATGGTTAGGTCAATCTTTTTGTTAATTCAATTGGTTAATGGCCGGATCTTAGTGTCCTTTGGCATAAAAAATCGTTGATTTTCATAAAATTCAGTTATTTAAAGCTAATGAGGTTTAGGGCGCTGCAACGGATTGGGGCCGTATATCCATCGCAGCGTCCATCTTGGCCCAGGTACTTGCTTTATAAGTCCCGTATCTTCATCTATTGCCTGAACACTTTAGCGAAAGACCAGAATGATGGATGGCGGCGCCGAATCACGGCGGATAACGATACACCGGCCAGAGGATTTTGTCCCGATGCGCGCGGCGGGCCTGCTGGCCGCCCAGACGCTGGACATGATCGGCCCCCATGTCGTCCCCGGCGTTACCACCGAGGAGCTCAACACCCTTTGCCATGATTTCATCGTGGCGCATGGGGCCGTTCCGGCGCCGCTCAATTATCGCGGCTTCCCGAAATCCATCTGCACCTCCATCAACCATGTGGTCTGCCACGGCATTCCGGGCGAGAAGAAGCTGCTGGAGGGCGATATCGTCAACATCGACGTCACCGTGATCCTGGACGGCTGGTTCGGTGATTCCAGCCGCATGTATGTGGCCGGTACGGCCAGCACGCGCGCGCGGCGGCTGATCGAGGTGACCTATGAGGCGATGATGCGTGGAATTGCCGTGGTGAAACCCGGCGCCAGCTTTGGCGATATCGGCTATGCCATCCAGTCCTATGTCGAGGCGCAGCGCTTTACCGTGGTGCGCGATTTCTGCGGCCACGGCATCGGCCGCAATTTCCATGAGCCGCCCAACGTGCTGCATTTCGGCCGCAGGGGAGATGGCCCGGTGCTCAAGCCCGGCATGTTCTTCACCATCGAGCCCATGGTCAACGTGGGGCGCCCGGAGGTGAAGGTGCTCGACGACGGGTGGACAGCGGTCACGCGGGACCGCTCGCTCTCGGCGCAGTTTGAACACATGATCGGCGTGACCGAAACCGGCCATGAGATTTTCACCCTCTCACCGCAGGGCTACACCGCGCCGCCCTACGTCTGATCGCAGGACGGCCTCGCAATAAAAAAGGCCAGGGATTTTGTCCCTGGCCTTTTGCGTGGCGGTTAGGCGCCCGCGGGGTCAATCCACCCCACATGCCCGTCCGGGCGGCGATACACCACATTCAAATGCCCGTTTTTGGAGTTGCGGAACATCAGCACCTGCTGAAACGCCAGATCCATGCGCATCACCGCGTCGCGCACGGTCAGCGACTCAATGGTCGCATCGGATTCAGCGATGATGGTGGCGTGCAGCGCCTCGGCCTCGGTTTGCGCCTCTGCCTGTTTTTCAATCTCCGCCGGTGCCTCGGCCTGCAGCACATACTGCCGCCCGGATTCCGGTTTGGCGCGGTTTCCCGCATCGCGCGCATGCTCGGAGACCCGGCGCCGGTAGCGGCGCAGCCGGGTGGCGATGTGCTCGGCCGCATCGTCGAAGGCGGCATGCGCGTCGCCGGCCTCACCCTCGCCGCGCACGGTAATGCCGCGGCCCGCATGCACGTTGATATCGCAGGTAAAGAAACTTCGCGCCTTACTGAATGTAACGTGCGCCTCCAGCGCCTGGTCAAAATATTTATGGGTAATGACATCCAGATGCGTTGCCACATGCGTGCGCAGTGCATCAGAGAGATCAACTTGTTTGCCAGAGACCGTCAATTGCATGGTCTTCTCCCGAACCTAATCAGACTCGTAGTCCAAAGGGTCACCCATTAACCCCCTAGGCGGGCATTTTGTCCCGCTTGCGCTGCGCCGAGCCAGGTATACGCAACGCTTCTCTGTATTTGGCCACGGTCCGCCGTGCTATGTCTATGCCTTCCTTTTGTAATATTGCCGCGAGCGCGTCATCGGAGAGAATATTTTTCGGATTTTCGCCCGAAATGAGGGCTTGCACGCGATGGCGGACCGTCTCGGCGCTATGGGTTTGGCCGTTTGCGCCGGTCAGGGCGGTGGTAAAGAAAAATTTCAACTCAAAGATGCCGCGCGGGGTGGCAATGGATTTATTCGAGGTCACGCGGCTGATCGTGCTCTCGTGCAACTCCACCTCGGCGGCGATGTCGCGCAGGGTGAGCGGGCGCAAATGGCTGATGCCATGGGCGAAGAAGCCCTCCTGCCGGCGCACGATCTCGGCCGAGACCCTTAGAATCGTCTGCGCGCGCGACTCCAGCGCCTTCACCAGCCAGGTGGCGCTTTGCATCTGCTCGGAGAGGAATGCCTTTGTCTCGCGCGAGGCCGATACCGCCAGCCGTGCCTGGAAGCCGCGGCGGATGAGCAGCCGGGGCATGGTCTCGGGGTTGATCTCGAGGGTCCAGTCATTCGTGCCGTCGGCCTGCACGGGCAGGGCGCGCATCAGCACATCGGGGATGAGCGGGCGCAGCGGCTCGGCCTCAAAACGCGCGCCGGGCTTGGGGTCCAGGCGCTTCAGCTCGGCCACCATGCCCGCCAGGTCCTCAGCATCCACCCCGCAGACCACCTGCAGGCCGCGCATATCCCGCCGGGCCAGCATTTCCAGGTTGGCGAGCAGCGCCGCCATCGCCGGGTCGAACCGGTTTTTCTCTTCCAGTTGCACGCGCAGGCACTCCACCAGATCGCGTGCGAACACGCCCACGGGGTCAAACCGCAGCATGATGGCGCGTACGGCCTCCAGCTGCTCCAGGCTGACCCCAAGCGTCGCCGCCATCTGTTCCGGCGGGTCGCAGATCCGCCCGGCGCCGTCCAGCGCTGCGATCAGCGCCGCGGCGATCACCCGCTCGCGCATGGTGGAAAACGCAAGGCGCGCCTGCTGCTCCAGGTGCTCGCGCAGGCTGGGCCCTTTGGCGCCCAGCGCGTCGATGGCGTTCCAGTCCTCGCCATCGTCATGCCCGCCGCCGTAGGCGCCATCCGCGCCAGTGCCGGCATCGTAAGTGTTGCTGACATCGATATCCAGCGGCGCATCCTCGGCGCCCGGCATCATGCCCGAGCTGGCAAAGCTCGTGGCATCGGGCGGTTCGGCGGCCACCGGCGCGGGCAACTCAGGTTCGGCAGCACTTCCCGGATCAGCGCCCTCGGCCCGCTCCAGCAGCGGGTTCTTCAGCAGCTCATCCTCGATGAACTGGCTCGCCTCGATATTGGAATATTGCAGCAGCTGGATGGCCTGGCGCAGCTGCGGCGTCATCACCAAGGATTGCGATTGCCGCAGATCAAGCCTTGGGGCAAAAGAGGGGCGTGCAGCAAAAGAGGGGCCAAGTGCCATGCACGCAGATTAACGCAAATTTACGGCGCATCCAAGAGAATTTGGCACAGAAAATGCATAAAATTGTTGCGTTTTCGCATGGCGGTTGCGGCGGCACGGCGCTGCGTGGCACATACAGCCCATGGACAGGCGCACACTCCTAACAGGTATTTCTCTCTCCCTGGCGCTGCCGGGGCTGGCACGGGCAGCGGATTTTTCCGCGTTTCTGGCGGCGTTGCGCGCGCGCGCGCTGGCGGCGGGCATTCCGGCGGCCATTGTCGCGCAGACCACGCGGCATCTGGTCCCCAACGCTGATATATTGAAGCTCGACCAGCATCAGGCGGAGTTCACCGAGACCTGGGTTGAATATTCCTCCCATGTGCTGAGCCATGCGCGCCTGCAGGCGGGTGCGGCAAAGGCCGCGCAATCGCGCAATCTGCTCGCCGCCGTGACCAGCCGCTTTGGCGTGGGTGCGCAACCGCTGCTCGGCATCTGGGGAATCGAGACCAATTACGGCGCCAACCAGGGCGATTTTGGCGTGATCGACGCGCTCACCACCCTGGCATGGGAGCGCAACAGCCGCTTTTTCGCCGGCCAGGCCATCGATGCGATGCGCATCGTCGCCAGAGGCGCGGCCCCGGCCGCACGGCTCATCGGCTCCTACGCGGGGGCCATGGGCCAGCCGCAGTTCATGCCCGGTGTTTATCTCTCCACCGCGGTCTCTTTTTCGGGCAACGGCCATCCGGACATCTGGCATTCCGATGCGGATACCCTGGCCTCAATGGCGAATTATCTGCGCAAGTACGGATGGCAGCCGGAGCTGCCGTCCTCCGAGCCGGTGTTTGCGCCGGGGCTGGACCCCGCGCAAACCGGGCGCGATGTGGTGCGCAGCCTCGATGCCTGGCGGCGCGCCGGGGTGCAGCGCCTGCCGGGTGCGCCCGCGCTGCCCGGCGATACCCGGGCCGCGGTGCTGTTGCCAGACGGCGCGGGTGGCGAGGCTTTTCTGATTTACGCGAATTTTAATGTGATAAGGCGCTATAATGCTTCTGATTTTTACGCACTTGCCGTCGGCGCGCTGGGGCGCATGGTGCTGAGCGCATGATAAACCGCTATATTCTCGGCATTTTCGCGGCCCTCTCCAGTTGCGCGCACCAGAACGCGGGCCCGCCGCCAGGGCCGGTGAGCTTCATCATCGGCAATCCGTATCAGGCGGGCGGAGAGTGGCGCTACCCGCGCGATTACAACAGTTATGACGTTACGGGTCTCTCGACTGTGATCGGCCCCAACGCGCCCGCCTATACCGCCGATAACGAGGCCTACGACGCCGATGCCCTGGCAGCGGCCAGCCCGGTGCTGCAATTGCCCTGCATTGTCACCATCACCAACCTGGTTAACGGCCATGCGGTGGATGTGCGCGTGAACGGCCGCGGGCCGGACATTCCCGGCCGCATCATTGCCGTTACCCCGCGTGTAGCCAAGCTGCTGAATTATCCACGCGGCGGGGTGGTGGAGGTGGAGGTGAAACTGAACACCACGGCAACCGCCGCGCTGGATGGCACGCTGGGCCAGGGGCCAAAGATGACCGCCGCGCCGGAGGCCGGGATCACCGCGCAGAGCCTCGGCCCGCCGGGTTCGGCCGCGGCCGGGAGCACCCAGAACCTTACCCCTGCCGCGGTTAGCAACTCAGCCCCGCCCGCCGTGCAGCTGACCGGCGAAATTAGCGTCAGCGCGCCCGCGCCGGGGCCGCTGTTCGTGCAGATTCCCGGCTTTGGCCGCCCCTGGGATGCCCACCAGGCCGCGCAGCGCCTGGGCGCGATGCCCACGCGGATTGTTCCCCAATTTGGCGGCGATCGTACGCTTTATGCTGTAAACATAGGGCCTTACCACTCGGTCGCGGATGCCGACGCAGCGCTGAAACAGGTGCTGGACCAGGGCATCCCCGATCCTGAGATCATCGTGAGATGAGCACGCGCCACGGCGTTTTCGTCACCCTGGAGGGCGGGGAGGGGGTTGGCAAATCCACCGCCGCCCAGCGCCTGGCCGCGCTGCTGCGCGAGGCAGGGCGCGAGGTTGTGGCCACGCGCGAGCCAGGCGGCACGCCGGGGGCGGAGGCAATTCGCGCCCTGCTGCTGAACTCCGATACGGAGCTGACCGCCATGGCCCAGACCCTGCTGCATTTTGCCGCCCGGGCGGACCATGTGGCGCGCGTCATACGTCCGGCGCTGGCGCGCGGCGCGGTGGTGATATGCGACCGCTATGCAGATTCCACCATGGCGTATCAGGCCTACGGCATGGGGGTGGAAATTGCCGCCGTGGAGGCGCTGATCGGGCTGACAGGCCTGACACCGGACATCACATTCATTCTGGAAGTCCCTGAATCTGTTTCAAAATCACGGCTAAAATCACGTGGGGAAACCGGTGACCGTTACGAGCGGATGGATGCCGAGGTGATGGCGCGCATCACCCAGGGGTTCCGCGCCATCGCCGCCGCCGAACCTGCGCGCTGTGTGGTGCTCGACGGTACGGAGCCGGTTGAGGTGGTCGTGGGCCGCATGCGCGAAGTCATCCGGGAGCGGACGGGGCGTTGATGATCGAGCCGCGCGCAAACCCGCATTTCAGGGGGCATGAGGCGGCACTCGCCTCTCTCCACCATGCCGCCGGCGCCGGGCGGCTGCATCACGGCTGGCTGATCTCGGGGGCGCCTGGCATCGGCAAGGCAACGCTGGCCTTCCGGTTTGCCCGTTGGCTGCTGGCCGGGGCCGCCAGCGCGGATCTCTCATTGCCTGCGGACTCTCCGGTATTCCGCCGGGTGGCGGCCGGCACGCACCCGGATCTGTTCACCGTGGAGCGGCGGCTGAACGATAAAAAAGACCGCTTGCAGTCAGTCATCGTCATCGAGACGGTCCGCGAGGCCATCGGCTTCATGCATCATACGCCATCAGAGGGCGGCTGGCGGGTGGTGATCGTCGACGGCGCGGAGGATATGAACCCGCAGACCGCCAATGCGTTGCTGAAAATGCTGGAGGAACCGCCCGCACGGGCGATCCTGCTGCTTGTTACCGCCGCGCCGGGGCGCCTGCTGCCGACCATCCGCAGCCGCTGCCGTGCCCTGGCGCTCTCGCCGCTGCCCGAGAGCGATGTGGCGGCGCTTCTGGCGGACTACGCCCCTGAATTGGGTGCCGATGAGAGGGCGCGGCTGGCCGGGCTGGCGGAGGGGAGCATCGGCACGGCGCTGACCCTGGCGGCGCAGGGCGGCGTGGCGCTGGCCGGGCTGGTCGATGAGGTTCTGGCCGCGCCGGTTGCCCCCGCCCGCGCGCAGGCCATTGCCGACACTGTTTCGCGCGCCGTGGAGGGGTTGGACCATTTCGAGACCTTCTTCACCCTGCTGCGCGCGGAGCTGGCCGGGCGCACCCGCGCCGCCGCCCGCGCCGGGCAGAACCCGGCCCGGCTTGCGGGGGATGTTACGCTCTGGCAGGAGTTGGGGCAGCTTGAACGTGAGAC
>JAJZCG010000098.1 GCA_021846225.1 Pseudomonadota bacterium
ACCGGCTGCGCCGCGCGGTGATTGAGAGCATCATGTGCGAGCTGGAGGTGGATCTGCTTGCGCAGGCCGGAGCCTTTGGCGCCGATCCGGCGCCGCTGCTGGCCGATGCGCAGGTTCTGGCGGGGTTTCAGGCGGATGGCCTTGTAAGCTGGGACGGTGTGCGCATTGAGGTGACGGAGACGGGCCGGCCGTTCGTGCGCAATATCGCCGCGGTGTTCGACCGGTATCTGGCGCTGCAAACCGCAACACCCCGCCATGCCGTGGCGGTGTAGCCGGGCAGTTGAGTTAGCGCGATCGTTTGAGGCTCGCTCAGTTGAGCGGGCCGAGAGCGTGAATCGCCCTCGGAAAGATGGCCAGCGCGCGATGACTTTCGGATTAACCCGCAGCGGGGCAATCCGAAGCCGTCGCTAACATTCTGTTTGTTGCCGTGGTCTCATTGATGTTCCGGCGGGCGGGATATTCGCAAAGTGGCATGGCACGCCTGCATCAATTGAAATCGAAAAAAAAGCCCCGCACGCATCTCTGCGGCAGGGCCAGTGTGGGGAGTGTATCCGCTTTCGGATATACAGAATAGACACCTGCTTTTAATTGCTGTCGTTGACCTAGATCAAAAACCTGCTGATTATTGGATGATTAGCCGGATTTTTGCAGATCCTCGCCATGCCGCATGGCCAGCCTGTTCATGTCAGCGGGCGGGACAACCACTTTGCGGTATAAATGCCAAGTCGCGTGGCCCAGAACCGGCAGCACCACGATCAACCCGATAAAAAGAGGCAGGGCGCCGATGAAAAGACTTACGGCGACGATGAGGCTCCAGACGGTGAGCGGGCCGGGGTTGCGCAGCAAAACCTGTACGGAGGTGGCGATGGCTGTAGAGAAACCGGCCGGGCGGTCCAGCATCAGGGGAAAGGAGACGACGCTGATGGCCACCACGCCGGCCCCGAACATGATACCGGCGGCAAGCCCGGCGATCATCATGGTCCATCCGGCTGAGGTGGTGAAAACGCCCTCGATGAACAGGCGCGCCGAGGCGGGCGGCATCGGTCCCATGGTGAAATCATAAATCACCTGCGCCACCGCCAGCCAGGCGAAATACAGCCCGATGAGCAGCAGCCCCAGCCCGGTGATGGCGCCTATGGAGGGCGAGCGGACGACCTTGAAAGTATCAAGCCAGCTTATTTTGCCGGTGAGTTCACGCTGACGGCTCATCTCATACAGCCCGACCGCCGCCAGCGGCCCGACCAGCGCGAACCCCGCCGCCGTGGGAAACAGCAGCGGCAGCAGCCGCCCATGCGCCTCGGTCATTGAGATCAGCACCCCGATGAGCGGGTAGATCATGCACAGAAAGATGACATCCGTGCGCGCCGCGGCGAAATCATCCAGCCCGCCGCGCAGTGCGTCGCGCACGTCAGCGATGGTGATTTTACGCACCACCGGCATCTCGGTGCTGCTTGCAACCGGCCAGTACTCCTGCGGAGTCGCACTGCCGAGGACGTTGGTTGACTCGATCTGCCCGGCGACCCACTCCATTGGATTACGGATATGCATGTTCTAAATCCTCCTGACGGCGCCCTTGTCTTCCGGGCATTATCGGCAAGTGGCGATAAAATAGCGCAAAACCCCGGCAAAGTCGCGAAAATTTTGTTAATCTCCCGGCCATGGGGCGGATGAGATTGCATTTGTTCACCATTTTGCACTAAGCCGGTGTCCCGTAACCCTTACAGGAGACTTCCATAGCCAGACCGCCAGCGCCACCCGCCCCTCCCTCGCGTGAAGGACCCCGGGTCAACGATGAAATCAGAATTCCGCAGGTACGTCTTATCGACCAGGACGGCGAAATGCAGGGGGTGATGAGCACCCGTGAAGCCATTGGGCGCGCTTTTGCCGTTGGCCTCGACTTGGTTGAGATCAGCCCGAACGCCGAACCGCCGGTCGCCAAAATCCTCGACTACGGCAAGTTCAAGTACGAGCAGCAGAAGAAGCGCAACGAGGCCCGCAAGAAGCAGAAGGTCGTCGAGATAAAGGAGGTTAAAGTCCGCCCGAATATCGACGAGAACGATTACCAGGTGAAACTGCGCGCGATGAAGAGCTTCATCGGCGAGGGTGACAAGGTGAAGGTGACCCTGCGCTTCCGTGGCCGTGAAATGGCGCATCAGGAACTGGGCGTGAAGGTGCTGGAGCGCATCCGCGCGGATATGGACGTTGAAACGAAGGTTGAGCAGATGCCGAAGATGGAAAACCGGCAGATGGTTATGGTGCTCACCCCGCGCTGAGCCGCGTGCGGCCCGAAGCTGGCATTGAAAAACCCGCCGGGAGAGATCCTGGCGGGTTTTTTGTAGCTATGCCGGTTGGGCGGTTGTTTGAGCCGGATTCAGACCTCAAACCGGCCCGCAAAGCAGGCCAATCTGAGGTCATCGCACTCTATTCCGGGGCTTTGGCGGGCTTGTCGGCCTTTACCAGCCTTGGCCGGCCACGGGGGCGCGGCACACGCGGCACTTCCGCCGGGGTGAGAACGAGTGGCGGCGCCTCGGCGGCGGGGAGCTCGGCGGGAGCTGGGGCCGGGGCCGCCACTGGCGGCGCCTTGGCGATGATGGGGATCGGCTTGGGCTCGGGAGCCTGCGCCACCGGCACCGCCATGATCACGGGTTGCTCGCCCAGGCCGGCGGGCTCACCCACGGCGGCGGCCAGTTCGGCCTCCAGCGCGGAGCTGATGTCGATACGCATGTCCATCGCCGGTTCGGGGCGGGGAAGGCGCTCATGGCGCTCAGGGCGGTCCTGACGTTCAGGACGGTCCTGGCGATCCTGGCGCTCGGGGCGGTCCTGCCGCTGGAATTCGGGTTTCGGGCGCGGCTCATAAGGGCGTTGCTCGAAGCGGCGATTTTCGTTCTGCTGGCGGTTTTCCTGGCGGAACTCCTGGCGGTTTTCCTGGCGGGGTTCGGACGCCGGTTCACCTTCCGCCGTTTCGCGGCGCTGGAATTCGTTCTGATTATTCGGCTGCTGCCCGCCCTGAGCCGGGTTGGGCACGCCCTGCGCCTGGTTGATGGCGCTGATGATGCGGAAATAATGCTCTGCGTGCTGGTAATAGGCTTCGCCCAGCACCCGGTCGCCATTGCTGGAAGCGTCACGCGCGAGTTGCTGATACTTCTCGTAGAGCTGCTGCGCCGTGCCACGGACCCGCATTTCAGGACCGGAACTGTCAAAAACATGATTACGGTTCAGCGGAATTCCATTTTGCTGGTTGCGGAACCCGCCGCCACCACCACCACCGCCGCCGCCAGGGCGATGGTTGCGGCCACGCATGCGCTTGATATTCATATGCTCTCGTCTATCCTCGTAAGATTGCTTGCACGGCGGGGCGCGTTAGCACCACCAAACCCAAAGCGGCCTCGTAAATCGCCGAGACTCGAGGCCAATCAGCCCGCGCGCCCTGTGCTTAGCCTTATCCGCGCGTTATGCCAAATGTTTATTTGCGCCATGTCAAAATAAGCGCGCGCGGCACCCCGCCGAGATCGGCGCGAGTTGTGGCGGCGAATCCGGCCTGCGCCGCCAGCGCGGTGACATCAGGGGCCTGCCCCACGCCCAGCTCCAGCACCGCCGCGCCGTTGGCGGTGAGCAGGCGGGGCAGGGCGGCCATGAGCAAACGGTAGGCCTCCAGCCCGTCAGCGCCGCCGTGCAGCGCGCTTGCGGGCTCAAACGCGGCCACTTCGGGCATCAGCCCGGCGATATCGGCGCCGGGGATATAAGGCGGGTTGCTTACCACCAGATCGAACATGCCGCCCAGCGCCGCCGCCCAGTTGCCGGCGCAAAACGCCGCGCGGTCAGCCAGGCCGAGGCTTTCCGCGTTGCCGGCCGCCAGCGCGGCGGCGGCGGGGGAAATATCCACGCCGACACCGAAGGCCGCGGGAAATTCGCTGAGCAGCGCCAGCAACAGGCAGCCGGTGCCGGTGCCAAGGTCCAGCACGCGGGCGGGGGTAATGCCCAGGGCCAGCACGGCTTCCACCAGGGTTTCGGTGTCGGGCCGGGGGATGAGCGTCGCGGGGGAGACGGCGAAGGTGAGCCCCCAGAACTCCTTGCGGCCGAGAATATAGGCCAACGGCTCGCGCGCCGCGCGCCGGGCCACCAGCGGCTCGAAGCGTTCCGGGGCCACCTCGTCCAGCAACAACAATCTGGCCGCGCTAATGCCCTCGGCCGCGGCCAGAAGCAGCCGCGCCTCGCGCCGGGGTTCCTCTATGCCAGCCTGGGTCAACCGCGCCGCAATCGCGGCAAGCGCTTGCGCCGTGGGGATCACTGGTTGTCAGCCGCCAGGCGCGCCGCCTGATCCTCGGCGATCAGCGCGTCGATGATGTCATCCATTTCGCCCTGCATGATGCGGTCGATCTTGTGCAGGGTGAGGTTGATGCGATGATCGGTGACGCGGCCCTGCGGAAAGTTATAGGTGCGGATGCGCTCGGAGCGGTCTCCGGTGCCGACCTGGGATTTGCGGTCCGCCGCGCGGGTGGCATGCAGCGAGGAGCGCTGCTGCTCATACATGCGCGCGCGCAAAATCTTCATCGCCTTGGCTTTGTTCTTGTGCTGGCTGCGCTCCTCCTGCATGGCCACCACGATGCCGGTGGGAATATGCGTGATGCGCACGGCGGATTCGGTTTTGTTCACATGCTGGCCGCCCGCACCCGAGGCGCGGTAGACATCGATGCGCAGATCGCTCTCATTAACCTCGACATCCACCTCCTCGGCTTCCGGCAGCACGGCGACCGTTACGGTGGAGGTGTGGATGCGCCCTTGTGTTTCAGTCGCGGGAACGCGCTGCACGCGGTGCACGCCGGATTCGAATTTCAGCTTGGAGAAGACTGATTTGCCGGTGATCTCGGCGATGCCTTCCTTCAACCCGCCAAGCTCGTTCTCGCCATATTCCATGACCTCGAATTTATAGCCGTGCAGGCCGGAATATTTCTGGTAGGCCTGGAAGAGTTCGGCGGCGAACAAGGCGGCTTCATCGCCGCCCGCCGCCGGGCGGATTTCCAGGATGGCGGAGCGGTCGTCCATTTCATCCTTGGGCAAGAGCGCCAAGCGCAGCGCCATTTCCAGCTCGGGGATCTGCTGCTTCAAATCTTCCAGCTCGGCGGCTGCCAGTTCCTTCATCTCCGGGTCGGCCAGCAGGCTCTGCGCCTCGGCCTGGGCCTGCGCGGCGGCGCGCAGTTCCGCGATGCGTTCCTCGATCGGGGTCAGCTCGGAGAGTTCCTTCGAGGCTTTTACGAACGCATCGCCCGCCAGCGTGCCGGAGAGCATGAAGCGCAGCTCCTCGGCGCGCGAGAGAATACGGTCGAGCTTGTGGTCAAAACTCATGAACTCAATAGCCCCGGCAGGTCGGAGAACAACACATCCTGCTGCGTGCCTTCGCTGAGGTTTTTCAGTTTGATCTCCTCGCCCACCAGCACGGCGAATTTCGCGCCGGATTTGTTGGCGCGCTCCAGCCGCTTCTTCGCATTGCCCGCATAGGCGATTTCGGCGGCGATGCCGATGTCGCGCAGGGATTTGAGAATGTTCAAGGCCGTGGCGTGATATTCCTCGTGCATGGGGATGATCGCCGCCGGGCGGTGCAGAATTTCCGGCGCCGCGATGAGCATGGAGAGCCGCTCAATCCCCGCCGCCCAGCCGACGCCAGGCACGCTCGGCCCGCCCATCTGTTCGACCAGGCCATCATAGCGCCCGCCCGCCAGCACGGTGCCCTGCGCGCCGAGTGCGGTGGTCACGAATTCAAAGGCGGTGTGGTTATAGTAATCCAATCCGCGCACGATGCGGGGATTCTCGGTGAAGGGGACACCGAAGGCGGTGAGCGCTGATTTCAATCCGTTGTAGAATTCAGCCGCGGCTTGCGAGAGATGATCGTGGATCAGCGGCGCACCGGCCACCAATTTCTGGTCGCCCTCGTCCTTGGAATCGAGGATGCGCAGCGGGTTTTTCTCAAGCCGGGTTTTGCTCTCGGTTGAGAGGCCCTCGGCATGTTCTGAGAAATACGCCACCAGCGCGGCGCGGTAGTTGTTGCGGGACTCCGCATCGCCCAGCGTGTTGATGTGCAGCTCCACGCTCCCGGCGATGCCCAGGTCATTGAGAATTTGCCAGCCGGCGGCGATGACTTCCGCATCCGCCAGCGGGGTCGCGGGGCCGAGCAGCTCCACGCCGATCTGGTGAAACTGCCGGTAGCGGCCTTTTTGCGGGCGCTCGTAGCGGAACATGGGCCCGGCGTAGAAAACCTTTTGCGGCAGGGTTTGCGTGAGCCCGGCGGTGATCAGCGCGCGGCACACGCCCGCCGTGCCCTCGGGCCGCAGGGTCACGGAATCGCCGCCGCGATCCTCAAAAGTATACATCTCCTTGGTCACGACATCGGAGGTTTCCCCCAGCGTGCGCGAAAAGACTTTCGTGTCCTCGAAAATCGGCGTCTGCCATTCGCTGAAGCCATAAAGCGCGGTGACGCGCCGGGCGGTTTCAACGACATGCGCGTGCCGGGCGGCATCTTCGCCGATGAGATCGCGCGTGCCGCGCACGGGTTGCAGGGGAGGGGCCATGATTTTCAAACCAACCTGTAAAATAAAAAATGCCGGAGCCAGCAGGCTCCGGTTAAAACGAACGTACTAAAACCTTGGCTACTGCGCTGCGAGTTTGGCCGCGCTCAGCTCCGCTTCCACCTGCGCCGCCTTGGCTTCCACCAGATCGACGATGTGGTTCACCATGTCGCCACTCTCGATCGTGTGGTCGGTTTTGCCGGCCGCATAAATCATGTGCTTGCCGTTGCCGCCGCCGGTCAGGCCGAGGTCGGTCATCAGCGCTTCGCCGGGGCCATTGACCACGCAGCCGATGATGGAGAGCGTGATCGGCGTTTTGATATGGGCGAGGCGTTCTTCCAGCGTCTCCACGGTCTTGATGACGTTAAAGCCCTGGCGCGCGCAGGAGGGACAGGAAATGATGCGCACACCGCGATGGCGGATGCCGAGCGATTTGAGAATATCCCAGCCGACCAGCACTTCTTCCTCGGGCTCGGCCGAGAGCGAGACGCGCATGGTGTCGCCCACGCCGGCCCACAGCAGCGAGCCCAGGCCGATGGAGGATTTCACCGTACCGGCGCGCTTGCTGCCCGCCTCGGTGATGCCGATGTGCAGCGGGTGGTCGCACACGTCAGCCAGTTGCTGATACGCCGCCACGGCCATGAAAACATCGGATGCCTTCACCGAAATCTTGAACTCGTGGAAGTCGTGATCCTGCAAGATTTTGGCGTGTTCCAGGGCGGATTCCACCAGCGCGTCGGGGTTCGGCTCGCCGTATTTCTCCAGCAGGTGTTTCTCCAGGCTGCCCGCGTTCACGCCGATGCGCATGGAGCAATTATAATCACGCGCGGCCTTGATGACATCGCGCACGCGCTCCGGCGAGCCGATATTGCCGGGGTTGATGCGCAAACAGGCAGCACCCGCCTGCGCCGCCTCGATGCCGCGCTTGTAGTGGAAATGGATGTCCGCGACGATCGGCACGTTCACCTGGGGGATGATATGCTTAAGCGCCGCCGTGCTTTCCTCATCGGGGCAGGAGACGCGCACGATATCCACCCCGGCGGCCTCGGCGCGCAGAATTTGCGCCACCGTGGCGTCAATGTCGGTGGTGAGGGTGTTGGTCATGGTCTGCACGGAGATCGGCGCATCGCCGCCGACCTTCACATTGCCGACGCTGATCTGGCGGGACTTGCGGCGGGTGATCTGCTGATATTCGCGGTAGTTCATAACAATTCCTTCAGTTAGCCGCCGGCGGCGCGGCGGGTTTTGCCGCTGGCGGTGTCAGAGCATAGTTGTGCAACACGGCGCCCACGGCGCCCAGAGGCGCGCCCGCCTTGCCGTTGATGGCAATCTCGGTGCCTCCGGCGTTGCCCACGGTCATGGTCAGCCCGGCTTCATCGGGGACGGGCCAGCTCTCTCCGGCATGCAGCACCTTGCTGAAGAGTATGTTGCCCGTGGTGTCGCTCACTTCAACCCAGGTGTCGGCGGTGGCGAGAATGACCTGGCCGTTGTCTGGGGTTGCGACGGGTGTGGCGGCGGGTTGCGCCGTTGGTGTGGAGGTTGGTTGCGCCGTTGGTGTGGGTGCTGGCACCACCGGTGCACCCGCGACGGCGGGCGCCGCTGCTGCCACGGCGGGCGTTGGCGTGGCGGGCGCTGACGTGGCAGCTGGAGATGCGGCGGGCGTTGGCGTGGCCGCAGGGGCTGGCGGCTTGGGCGGCACGGCGAGCGGCGCGAGTTGCACAGGCACGCTGGGCACCGCGGCGGCCATGCGCCGTT
>JAJZCG010000099.1 GCA_021846225.1 Pseudomonadota bacterium
GGCTCCGAGGTTTATTCCCGCATCCTCAACTTTGCTGACCGCGGCACCTGCGTTTTATTTGGCGATGGCGCGGGCGCCGTGCTGCTCAGCGCCCGCGACGTGGCGGAGGACGGCCCCGGCATTCTCTCCACCCATCTGCACTCCGACGGTACCCTGACCGATATTCTCTATGTTGATGGCGCGGTCGGCCAACCTGACAAACCAGGTCATCTGGTCATGAACGGGCGCGAGGTCTTTCGCCATGCGGTTACCCTGCTGGCTTCCGCTGTCAACGAAGCTTTGGCCGCCAATGATCTGACAGCAAAGGATATCGACTGGCTGGTGCCGCATCAGGCCAACCGCCGGATCATTGATGGCGTCGGCCGCAAGCTCGGCATGCCGCAGGAGCGGGTGGTGGTCACGGTGGACCAGCACGCCAACACCTCCGCGGCCAGCATTCCGCTGGCGCTGGCGCAGGCGATCAATGACGGGCGGATCAAGCCCGGGCAGTTGGTTTTGCTGGAAGCGCTCGGCGGCGGCTTGACATGGGGCTCAGCGCTCCTCCGTATGTGACGGAAAAATAAAACGAATTGTTGACCGCGCGCGAGCGCGTGCTAATCTTGTAAAATGAACACATTGACGCGCGCACAACTAACCGAGGCGATCTATGCCGCCGTTGGCTTGTCTCGCAACGAATCGGCCGATTTACTCGAAGCGACGCTGAGCCGTATGGCGGACGCGCTCACGGAGGGGAAATCCGTTAAAATTAGCGGGTTCGGCACGTTTTCTGTCCGCCAGAAAGGCCGCCGTGTGGGCCGTAACCCGAAAACCGGCGTCGAGGTTCCTATTTTACCCCGCCGTGTACTGGTTTTCCGCCCCAGCCAGATGCTGCGGGACGCGGTAAATGCCCCGCCCCGCCCGTCGGTTGGGCAGTAACGGAATAATTGATGGTTCGCATGGTGGATGAAGATTACCCCGACGATGAAGACGCATTGCCGGAGGCCCACGCCGAGTCCGGGCGGGTTCGGCCACGCAAAACCGCGGATGCTTTTCGTACCATCAGCGAGGTAGCCGACGAGCTTCATGTGCCGCAGCATGTGCTGCGCTTCTGGGAGACCAAATTTCCCCAGGTGCGTCCGCTCAAGCGCGGCGGCGGGCGGCGGTACTACCGCCCCGAGGATGTGCTGCTGCTCCGCCGTGTGGCGGACCTGCTTTACACCCAGGGCTACACCATCAAGGGCGTGCAGCGGCTGTTGCGTGAAGGCGGCGGCGCTCTGCATGAGAATATTCCCCCCGCCTCGCAGGAGGAACGCCAGGCGGCCGAGGCTGAGCTTGGCGCCGCCCCGGTGCCGGCCGCGGTCAACGCGCCCTGCGCACCGCAGATCATCCCGCACTTGCCGGTGCCGCGCTTCGCCGCCGAGGCTGAGCCTGATGTGGCGGGCGAACCGGCCGAGGCGTTGCCCGAAGCCGCAACGGCCATCCCCGCGGATGATGAAATAATCAGCCAGGAACCGTCCGCCGCGGAACCGGCCGCCGCCAATCCCGCTGGCCCTGAATCCGCTGGCGTTGAACCAGAACCAGTGAGCATGGACCGGTCAAACTGGATACGCGCGAACTGGGAAAACGAGCGTCTGCGCACTTTGCTGGCCGAGACGCTGGCAGCACTTGAAGAACTCCGGGGCATGCTGAATTAGGCTGATCGCTTTAAGTGCGATCAGGCGCCGGCTATTTTTCTGAGGGCGATTCACGCTTGCGGCGCGCGCTCTTGCGTCAACCCAAGCCTATCGCGATCCAATTATCTTCGGCGGGACAGACTCAACAGATACATCCCGCCGCTGAGCGCCGAAATCCAGAAACTGGCCGGCCAGTCCGTGTAATAGCTGAGCGCGATCCCCGCCCATGCCTCGGCCAGCGCAATCCCCGCCGCCAACACCAGCCCAGGCGCCAGCCGGGTGCTTAGCCGCTGCGCCGTCGCCGCCGGGCCGACCATGAGCGCGAATACCAGCAACACGCCCACAATCTGCGCGCAGGCCGCCGTGGTCAGCCCCACGATCCCCAAAAACACCAGCCCCAGCCCGCGCAGCGAAACGCCCTTCGCCTCCGCCAGCTCCGGGTTGAGGCTGGCAAACAGCAGCGGCCGTGCAATCAGCCCCAATATCCCCAGCGAGAGCGCCGCCAGACCCAGCAGCGAGTAAATCGTCGGCAGATCCACACCCAGCACATCACCAAACAGCAGGGCCGTCGCCGCGGTGGCATAGCTGGTGAAAAAATGCAGGAACAACAGCCCCAGCCCGAGCGACATGGTTAAAATCACCCCGATGGCGATATCGCGCTCGGCCAGTTTTTCCCCCAGCGCGCCCATCAGCACGCCGCCCAGCACCGTCACCCCCAGCATCCCCGCCAGCGGGGAGACGCCCAGCAGCACCGCCCCGGTTGCCCCGGCAAAACCGACATGGCTGAGCGCATGCCCGGCAAATGCCTGCCCCCGCAGCACCAGAAAATAGCCGACAAACCCCGCCAGCACGGCCACAATCCCGGCCGCGAGAAACGCATGGCGCATAAAATCATAATCAAGCATGGTCACACATATTATGCGCATCGGGCCGGTCGGAGAGCACGAAAATCCGCCCCCCCGCGCGCAGCACCTCAATTTCGGAGCCGTAGAGCTTCGAGAGCCCCTCACTGGTGATCACCTCGTCCACCGTCCCCAGCGCGGCATGCCCGCCGGAGAGGTAGAGCACCCGGTCCATGCTGGCGAGCAGCGGGTTGATGTCGTGCGCGGCGAACAATACGGTCAGGTTGCGCGTGCGCCGCAGCCGCGCGATCAGCGCGATCATCGCCGCCTGCGCCGCCGGGTCCAGGCTGATCAGCGGCTCGTCCAGCAGCAGCAGCTTCGGCGCTCCCAACAAGGCGGTGGCCAGCAACAGGCGCTGACGCTGCCCGCCGGAGAGCCGCGCCAGCGGCCGCGCCGCCAGCTCCACCCCGTCCACATCCTCCAGCGCCGCCATCACCTCCTCGCGCAGCCGCCGGCCGCTCAGCGGCAAGCCGAACTCATGCCCCCGCGCTGCATTGGCCAAAACATCGAACCCGCAGATGTTGGAGGGGGGCAGGGTGCTGCGCGTCTGCGGCATATAGCCGATATCCTGGTTGCCCCGCCGCGCCGGCGCGCCGAACACCTCGATGCGCCCGGCGCTCAGCGGCTGCAGGCCCAGAATCGCGCGGAACAGCGTGGTTTTCCCGGCACCGTTCGGCCCCAGCACGCCGACAAACTCGCTGTCGCGAAACGCCAGCGATATATCGCGCAGCACATCCTGCCCGCCGCGCGTAATGGTGACATTTTGCAGTGAAATCATCAGTCACCCAGTGCCTTATCCACCGCGTCCAGTCCACTGCTCATCCACTGTTGATAATCCAGCCCCGCCGGTTCGGTTTCGTTCACCCCCACCACCGGCACGCCGGAGCGCCGCGCCAGCGCCAGCAGCGAGGCGGTCAGATCATCCGTGACCTGCGCGTTATAGAACAACACCCGCACCCGCCGCAGCCGCAGATCATCCTCGAACGCCCCCACGTCAGAAGGGGCCGGCTCCGTGCCGTTCATCACCGCCAGTTGAAAACGCTGGTCGCGCATCACCAGCCCGAGCGCCCGCGCCATCAGCCCGAACACCGGCTCGGTCGCGCTCACCGGCGTCCCGGCGTATTTCGCCCGCATCGCCGCCACGCGTGCATAAACCGGCGCCAGCGCCGCCAGCAACCGGGCGCCATTGCGCTGATACATCGTGGCGTTGGCGGCATCCTTCACCGCCAGCACCGCCACCAGCCGCGCGATGAGCGCGGGCGCTGCCGCCGGGTCGTACCACAGATGCGGATTATCCCCCGGCTTGCGCCCAAGCAGCGTGGCGACATTTATCACAACCCGCCCCGGCGCCTGCGAGGCCGCCAGCAGCGGTCCCATCCAGGGGTCATAATCCGCGCCGTTGACAATCACGACATCCGCCGCCGCCAACTCCCGCGCCACCGAGGGGCTGGCGGAGAACATATGCGGATCTTCATTCGGGTTTTTCAGTATGCTGGTCACGCGCGCCAGACCGCCGCTTATCTGCGCGGCAATATCCCCATACATGTTCTCCGCCGCGACAATGCGTAAAACCGAAGCCGCCCGCGCCTTGCGTGCAAGCGCCAGCCCGCCCAGCCCGGCCAGCACATCCCGCCTGAAAAGCCTCACCCCACGTCCCCCCGTCCGCGCAACCGCCGCAACGCCTGGCGCACCGGCGCCATCGTCCGCCACATGCGGCTGCTCTCAATCGTGCGCGCATGCGCCGCCAGCCGGTCAATCTCGCGTTGCTGATGCTCGATATACGCCCGCAATGTCCCGATCGCCTCATAGCGTTCCACGGCTGAGTCGATCCAGTGCCGCAGCTCCGCCGCGCGGGCGCGCGCCGCATCCTCCAGCGCCGCCAGCGCACAGCCAAACAGCGGCTCCGCCACGGCCAGATCAGCCGCGATCGCCTCCAGCCCATCGCCTGGCGCCTCACCGGCCGCCGCGGCGATGTGCCAGCGATACGCCTCGCGCACCTCCCAGGGCACCGCCGGGTTTCCCAGCACCTCATCCGCATCGCGCTCATGGTGGCGCAGGGCAGGGGACAAAAACGCCCGCATCTCCGCCGCCGCAAGCTCCGGCGCGCGGGGCCAGTCCACCCCCAGCTCACCGCCCAGCCGCGCAACCGTGCCCGGCGCATCGGCCAAAACCTGCTCATAGGTCACGAAGGCGCGCCTCATGCCCCGGCTGTCCCGCTCGGCGGCCAGCACGTGGCGCAGCCACAGCAGCAGCGCCTTGCCTTCGCCAAACCCGTCGCGCGCGCGCAGCGAGGCCGCAACCTCCAGCGGATTGCGCACCGCCAGCAGCACCAGCGGCTCGATGCCCAGCTCCGCCAGCACCGGGCGCCACAGCGGCAGCAACCGGCACAGCCTGGGGTCTTTCACCAGCAGCAGCGGCGCCGCGCCATATTCGCTGGCCAGCAACGCGGCCAGCCGCGTGCGCAACGCCCGTGCCGCATCGCTCGCGAACCAGCCCGCATCCAGCTCCCGCAGATCATGCCAGGAGCCGCCCGCCGCCTCCAAAATCTCATCATGCAGCGCCAGCAGCGCCCGCGATTCCCAGAACCCGGTGGCATTCACATCCGCCGCCGCCTCAACCAGCTCCTCCGGCAAGGCCGCGCCGCAGAGGTTCAACAATCTGGCCAGCGCCGATGTGCCGCTGCGATGCATCCCCAGCACCAGCACGGCCCGCCGCCCCTTTGCGCTCATCGCAGCAAAGCCTCGGCCAATTCCTTCCAGCTTGCCGCATCGGGGGTCAGCAGCAGCCCGCCGCCGGTAACCGAGGGGGTATACGCCGAGCCATCAAACCGCCGCCCATAGCCGCCGGCTTCCTGGTGCAGCAGAAACCCCGCCGCATGGTCCCAGGGCAGCAGCTTGCGGAACATCTGCGCGTGGCAATGCCCGGCGGCCAGCATCCGGTACTGGTGCGCGGCGCAGCGATAATCCGTCACCGCCGCCATCCGGTCCAGCCGGTGCAAAACATGGCTGCGCAACGGCTCTTCCATATACCGCCAGGACATCGAGCCAGTCATCTGCGCGACGGGAACCGGCGCCGCCACCCGCAGCCGCCGCCGCGCGCCATCGGCGCTCACCATCCAGGCGCCGCCGCCCAGCGCCGCTACGGCGGTATCATCGCTCACCGGATCATGGATGAACCCTGCCAGAATCCGGTCCTCTTCCACCAGCGCCGCCATCACGCCAAACAGCGGCAGCTCGGCGGCAAAATTCGCGGTGCCGTCAATCGGGTCGATAATCCAGACCCGCCCCGGCTGCGCCAGGCGTCCCAGCAGCGAGGCATCGGCCGAAACCGCCTCCTCGCCCAGCACGTCATCACCCGGAAACAGCGCGCGCAGCCCCGCATCCAGCGCCCGTTCGGCCGCCTCATCGGCCACCGTCACCGGGTCCAGCGGGCCGGATTTGCTCCGCACATCGCCCGCCGCCAGATGCTTGAAGCGCGGCATGATCTCAGTGCGCGACACCTCGCGCAGCAAGCGGATCACATCCTCGATCACAGCCGCTCGAACCTGGCTTTGTCCGCCGCGGTGATGCGCACCCGCAGCTTCACCAGCTCCTCGCCATCCGCGCGCGCCAGCACCTCGCCATTGCGGTACAGCCAGGCGATCCTGGCGCCATCGCTCACCGGCAGCTCCATCTCCAGCACCTCCATCCGCGCCGCCAGCCGCGCGTCGATCCCGGCGCGCAGCCGCTCCAGCCCTTCACCGGTGAGCGCCGAAACCGCAATGCCCTCACCTTGGATCACATGGCCCACGCCGCCCAGCAGGTCGGCCTTGTTCAGCACCTCCAGCGTGCGGTCCTGCCAATTCTCATCCAGCGTGCCATCTTTGGCCATGCGGTTGAGCACGGCGCGCACATCGGCCGCCTGCGCCTGCGCATCCGGGTGCGCCACGTCGCGCACATGCAGCAGCACATCGGCTTCCGCCACCTCCTCCAGCGTGGCGCGGAACGCCGCCACCAGCTCGGTCGGCAGGTCGGAGATGAACCCCACCGTATCGGAAAGTATGATCTGCCGGCCCGATGGCAGCACAATCGCGCGCATCGTCGGGTCCAGCGTCGCGAACAACTGGTCCTGCGCCATCACCTCAGCGCCGGTCAGCGCGTTGAACAGCGTTGATTTCCCGGCATTGGTGTAGCCCACGAGCGCCACCACGGGGTAGGGCACCTTCTTGCGCGCCCCGCGGTGCAGCCCGCGCGTGCGCCGCACGTCCTCAAGCTCCAGCCGCAGCCGTGTAATCCGGTCGCCAATCAGGCGCCGGTCCGCTTCGATCTGCGTCTCCCCCGGCCCGCCCAGAAACCCGAAACCGCCGCGCTGGCGCTCCAGATGCGTCCATGAGCGCACCAGCCGCGAGCGTTGATACTCCAGATGCGCCAACTCCACCTGCAACGCGCCCTCACGGGTGCGCGCCCGGGCGCCGAAAATATCCAGGATCAACCCCGTCCGGTCGATCACCTTCACGCCCCAGGCCGTCTCCAGGTTGCGTTGCTGCACCGGCGTCAGGCTGGCGTCCACCACGGCCACATCCACCTGCGCATCGGCCAGAGCCGCGCGGGCCATCTCCACCTGCCCCTTGCCGAACAAGGTCGCAGGCGTAACGCTACGGGTGATGAACACATGTTCATGCACCACCACGAGGCCGATGCTCGCCGCGAGACCCACCGCCTCGGCCAGCCGCGCCTCCGCCGAGCGTGAAGCAACGCTCAGCCGGGCAGCTGATTTATCCCAAGGCAGAAGTATGGCCGCCCGCTTGGGCGGCGGCGCTGTCTCTTTCATCTGGCGCCCAGCCGCTCCGCTGTCCTCGCGCGAGGTCAGTTGTCCATGTCCGGGTCGTACTGCGGCTCAGGCGCGCGGTTCAGCTTCAGGGTCCCGGTGGTGTCCACGGGTGGTGGCGCCGCACCTTCAACCTTTGAGGCATCGAACAGCATGATCGGCGCCCCCGGCATCACGGTGCTGATCGCGTGCTTATACACGAGCTGGGTATGCCCATCGCGGCGCAGCAGCACGGAGAAATTATCAAACCAGGTGATAACACCCTGTAACTTCACGCCATTCACAAGAAACACCGTCACGGGTGTCTTGCTCTTGCGGACGTGATTCAGGAACACGTCCTGAACGTTCTGAGACTTATCGTTGGCCACGGCGGTTATCCTTTTTTTTGTCGTCCTGCGGACGATGACTGAGTCGGGTTATCCTAAAAGCGCAAAGTTTACCGGTACCTGCGTGGCGCGCGGCACCGGCTGCTTCAACTATATCCAAATTGTGCGCCGCGGCAACCGGCACAAGGGGCGGCATCGCCGTTAAATCATGCTCCAGAGTAACGCGAAGTTGAATATCAGGATCAATCCGCTCACCACCCAGCCCGCCCCGCGCAGCCAAACCGGCGGGCGGAGCGCCTTCAGCCGCACCACGAAAAACATCAGCGGCAGCATTGCAAACGGCAACTGCAATGAGAGAATAACTTGGCTCAGCACCAGCAGTTTGTTCACCGCCGCCGGACCGGCCAGCACCAGCACCCCCACAACAGGCAGCACCGCCAGCCCGCGCGTGAGCAGCCGGCGCGCCGCCACGGGCATGCGCATGCGCAAAAACCCTTCCATCACCACCTGCCCGGCCAGCGTGCCGGTCACGGTCGCG
>JAJZCG010000011.1 GCA_021846225.1 Pseudomonadota bacterium
GACGGGACGTTCACCTATACCGGCGCGAGCCTCAAGGCGCGGCACACGGTGGCGCTGGTGACGTGGTACAACATGGCCGACCAGGCGCAGCCCTACGTCGAGTACGTGACGATCAGCGACGCGGACATGGCGAAATACGGCGAGATCATCACGCAGGTGACGGCCTTCGGCTGCACCTCGCGCGGCCAGGCGAACCGGCTGGGCAAATGGATTCTCTACTCGGAGAAATACGAGGGGGAGACGGTCGCGTTTAAGACCGGGCTGGACGGCTCGCCGGTGAGGCCAGGGGATATTGTTAAAATCGCGGATCCAGTGCGCGGCGGCTTCCGGCTTGGCGGGAAGGTCAATGCGGCCAGCCAGTATAGCCTGACCGTGGACAGTCCGCTGATCGACCAGAACGGAAACCCGGTGAACGCGGTAGGCGCCGCGCTCTCGGCCATCGGCACAGATGGGAGCGTGCAGGAAAGCGCTGTTGCGCAGATAGCGGACAATCTGGTCATCCAGAGCTTTTCGCGCGCCAGCGTGGGGACGTATATTGATAGCGGCGGCGCCATGCAGACGGCGGCCGTGAATGTGCCGCGCATCGATTACACCACCGGTTCGCCGCTCCTTTTAATCGAGGGCGCCGCGACAAATTATAACCCTTACGGCAGCGCGACGGGTGCGGCGGTAGGGGTGCTCGGGAGTGGCGGGGTGCTCCCTACAGGTTGGAATTTGGCGGGCGCCAGTGGCCTTGCTGTGGATGTGGTTGGGGTGCCGGTAATAAACGGCATCCCGTGCGTCGAAGTGAGGATTTACGGGACGCCTACTTCTAATCTCACTGAGATCAATACGGGCAATGCGTTCCCTATTCCGATACAGTCCGGAAACATTCCTCCTTTTGCGGACAGTTATTATATCGGTCTTACCGCCGGGAGCGTGAGCAATCTCAATGTGGTGCTTTGGGGTTACGAAAGCATTGCTGGAGTGGACGTTAACGACATTCAGCCGAGCATCACCTCACTGCTCACGCTCGGTTCGTTTGGACGATACACAAACAAATTCCCTGGATTATCTGGCCAAAGTGGCGCGCCTAGCAAACCGCAAGGTATGTTGCTTTACACGACGCCCGGCGCGCCGATTGACATAACGCTAACCCTCGGCGCTTTTCAGAGCGAAGCCGGCACAGTCGCCACCTCCTACATCTCCACTTCCGGCGCTCCGGTAACGCGCGCGGCGGATGTGGCTGCATACACAACGCCGCCCGGCGCGCAAACCCTCATCCTATCCTCACCGTTGGCTGTGGTGCCGCAGCCGCAGGCGATGTGGATTTTGGAACTTCCCACCATCCAGGCGCAGACGTTCCGGCTGCTCCAAGCCACGCGCAACGAGCGCAACGAGTACACGCTGACGGCGCTGACGAGTAATCAGAGCAAATACGGCTACATCGACTACGGCACCAACCTGGTGGTGCAACAGATTACCGATCTGACCCAGCCGCCGAGCGCCCCCGCCGGGGTGGTGTGCGTGGAGAGTCTGTATTCGTATCAGAGCACCGTCTTTTCCATGGCTGCGCTGAGCTGGAGCCAGGTCGCCGGGGCGATGGCGTATTATGTCGGCTGGCAAAAAGATAGCGGCAACTGGCAGTTCGCCACCACCCCCAACAACGCCTTTGACATCAACAAAACGGACCCCGGCAGTTATGATTTTCGCGTCTGGACGATTGGGCCAAACGGGAAAAAGAGCGCAGCCTACGGCGAGCTGGTGCAGACGCTTTATGGCAAGACGCTGCCGCCGAGCAATGTGGCGGGACTGTCCTATGGGTTTGACCAGAGCAATGGGTTGATCCTCAACTGGGCTCCCGCGCCCGACATTGATGTGGCGTCCTACGAGGTGCGGAGAGGCCCAAGCTGGAGCGCTGGGGTTGTGGTCGGGCAGTCTAAAACCACGAGCATGGTCGTGGGGGTGAATTTCATCGCCGGGTCGACTTATTGGGTCGCGGTGCTGGACACGCAGGGGGTTTACAGCGTCGCGCCGCAAAGCGTGGCGCCAGTGGTGCCGGCCATCGCCGCGCCGATCGTCAGCGCCACATTCGCCGGGGTGAACGCGGTGGTGAGCTGGAGCGCGCCGGTGAGCACCATGACCATCGACCACTACATCATCTCGCTCGATGGCGGCGTGACGACCTTGGCGACGGTCAAAGGCACCAGCTTTTCGTTCAAAGCCAATTTCAGCGGCATCGAGACCTATAGCGTCGCCGCTGTGGATATTTCCGGCACCGTGGGCGTCTTTGGCGACGCCTCGCTAACCATGGTCCTGCCGAGCGCGCCCTCGATCAGCAATCAGGTGATTGACAATAATGTGCTGCTCCGCTGGAGCGCGAGCGCCAGTACGCTCCCGGTGGACCACTACATCGTAGCCGTGGGCGCCACCTGGGCGGCCGCCGTGCCGGTCGGCAATATCAAAGGCACCTTTGACACTGTTTTCGAGACGCAATCCGGCAGCTACACATACTGGGTGTGCGGCGTGGACGCGGCGGGCAACCAGGGAACGCCTTCCGCCGCCACTGTCTACGTCAACGCGCCGCCGGACTATGTGCTGCACTACAATTTCGACAGCGTATTCGCGGGCACAAAAACCAACATCGCCACCGACACCGATGGGGTGACGCAGCTCGCGCCGATCGATACCGCGACCACCTACCAAGCGCACTTCACCAACAAGTCCTGGACCTCCCCGAACGACCAGGTGGTCGCCGGATACCCGCTGTTTATCGAGCCGGCGCTCCTCACTGCCAGCTACGTCGAGACCATCGACTACGGCTCGATTCTGCCAAGCAGCAACATCATCGTGTCGCTGACCTCCGCCGTCGTCTCCGGCGCGCCTGGCGTCTCGACCACGATCGCCGTCAGCCCCGACAATGTCACCTGGACGACCTACCCCAACACCAACAACGTGTTCGTCAGCAATTTCCGCTACGCGCAGGTGACGATCAATGTCACCGGCACGGCGGGGCTCGACGTGCTCAAATTGACCGCGCTCAACATCAAATACCAGGTCAAGCAGAAGCTCGACAGCGGCTCGGCGGCGTGCGTCTCCACCGACAGCGGCGGCACGGTGGTGAATTTCAACATCCCGTTTATTTCGGTGGGCAGCATCACCGTCACCGCCAGCGGCACCGTGCCGCTCACCGCGATCTATTCTTTTGCGGGCGGTGCGGACCCGACCTCATTTCAGATTTTACTATTTAATGCCGCCGGCGCTCGGGTGAGCGGGACGGCGTCGTGGACCGCGCGAGGAGTTTGATATGACCGACTGGACCAAACCGGCACTCACGGACGCCTACGCAAGCGTACTGACCGAGCTGATGGGCCGGGATACCGACGTGGCGACGCAGTTTGTCGGCGCCAGCTCCACCAGCATCCCCAACGGCGCAATCCGGTGGAATCCGGCCACCTACCGCTGGGAGACCTACTCCAGCAGCGGCGGCACCTGGGCCGCGTGGTCCGCGCAAATCAACGTGGTGACGGTGCTGCTGGGGGGCAACGCCGCCCCCGGCACCTTCCAGGCCATCCCGATCAGCCAGGCGGACGGCCGGTATCAAGCGGCCGGCAGCTACGCGGCGCTGGGCGGCCTGGGAACGCAGGTATTTCTCGCGGCGAACGCGGCGGCGGGGACGCAGCAGGTCGTTCCGCGCGCGCAGGCGGACGGCCTGTATGCTCTGGCGGCAGGCACCGCCAGCAACACGTTCTACGTCAACTCCGGCGCAAATTCCGGCGAAGGCGATATTGGCGCGATGACGGCAGGTGAGCCGAACGCCTATTTGTACAATGCGGCGGCGGCCTGGGGGTTGTATTCACCGGGAGCTGGGGGCGCCATTCTCAGCTACACCCGCGCGGGAACTGTGGTGCAGGTGGGCGGCGCGCTCCCGATTACAATTACCGCAGGGACGCTGCCTGGTCACGCCGCGACGCTGGGCCAGCTCGCCACCTACGCGCCGCTGGCCACGGCCAATACCTTCACCAAAAGCCAAGCCGCCACCGTCCAGGCGATCGCCTACGCCGCCACCATCACGCTCGATTTGACGGCCGGGAATGACGCGGCGGTGACGCTGACGGGCGCGGCGACCCTGGCCAACCCGTCCGCCATGACGCCTGGCACCTCGGGCCATATCGCCGTCACCCAGGACGCAACCGGCGGCCGCACGCTCGCCTATGGGAGCTATTGGAAATTCGGCCAGAGCGGAGTGCCGACGCTCAGCACCGCGGCCAATGCGGAGGACGTGCTGGTGTACTGGGTGCGGGACTCCACGCACATCATCGCCAGCATCGTGCAGGGAGTCCAGTAATGCTCATCGGCGGCTCCCTCCTGCTCGGCGGAGGTCGAGGATTTATATTCAACCTCACCGCCAGCCAGAACAATTTCAACCTGATTACGGCGCTGACGGCGGCTGGGTGGAATGGCTCTTCGCCGGTGCGCGCGCAGATCACGGTCGCAAGCGGCGTGGTGATCGGTTCGACCAGCACCGCAACAGCGGCGTTTGTCGTAGGCGCGCTTCCGGCGGGATCCAAAGTCACGCTCACCAATAATGGCACGATCAGCGGCGCGGGCGGCGCGGGCGGTTCTGTCTCCACCGCCACCACGGCGGGCGGGGCTGGAGGAACCGGCATCCAAACAGCCAGCCCTCTTACTATTGCGAACTCAGGTACATTGGCTGGGGGTGGGGGCGGCGGTGCCGCTACGTCAACTTATGTGACCTCAGGCGGCCCAACCGGCACTTCGTACTTTCTCGGAGGGGGTGGCGGCGCAGGCACAGTTGCCGGGCCGGGCGGCTCAGCCACCGGCACGAACCAGCCAAACGACCTGGCCTACAATTACTCAGGCGCTCCGGGTACGGCTACGGCGGGGGGCGCGGGCGGCAATTCAGGCGCGCCGGGTTATGGCGGTCCCGGCGGCGCACTGGGTGCGGCTGGAGGCGGTGCTTCGACAGGCAGCCCAGGCGCAGTAGGCGCGGCGGGCAATTACATCATAGGCAATAGTTTCGTGGCGTGGACTTCGATTGGTACGCGTTTGGGAGGATTTTCATAATGTGGGTCGAAATTGTAAACGGCGCGGTTGCCCAGCAGATCGCCGATACGGCAGATGTAGTGACCGCCGCCGGCACGCAGTATCCGTGGAATTTTCCGAAAGCCGACATTCCTAATCTGGTGAATGTGGTTATGGCGGCAGCGCCGGACCCGGCGCAGTTTATCGTCACCGGCTATACGATCAACTTTGCCAACGGCACCGCGACGCAGGTGCTCACCACCGTTCCGGTGCCGCTCGCGCAGCCCCAGGCCGCGCAGATCGCCATACTGCGCGCGGCGGCGGCGGCGGCGATTACCGGCGGCTATCAGTCCAGCGCGCTCGGCGCGGCGCATACCTACCCCAGCACCACCAACGACCAGATCAACATGCTCGGGAGCGTCGCGGCCTCGATGTTGCCCAGCCTCCCGGCGGGATGGACCACAGAGTTCTGGTGCGCTGATTCCACGGGTGCCTGGGCATTCCAGCCGCACACGGCGGCGCAGATTCAAGCGGCGGGGAATGATGGCAAAGCCTGGGTGACGGCGTGCCAAACCAAGCTCGCCACGCTCGCGGCCGAGGTTACGGCGGCGACAACGCTGGCGGCCGTGCGGGGGGTGGTATGGTAGGCGCTCTCGGGTGGTATCTGCGCCAGGTCGGCATTGCGTTCGATATGTTCCTCAACGCGCTAACGGGCGGCGTGGCCGGGCAGACGATCAGCCTGCGCGCGGCCCTGGGAGATCGGCGGCGGGTGTGGGGGTGGTGTGTGCTGTGCCGGTTCCTGTCCTGGTGGGTCCAGCGCGACCACTGCCACGACCAGCTCACCGGCGTTGGGATGGATGAGGATCAATACTTTCGCGCCATGGTTGGGCTTTTGGTTCTGGCTACGGCGCTGATCTCCCCGCTATGGGCTTTTTTTCGATGAAAGGGCTTGTGATGGCCGACTTAACCACCCCCGACCAGTCGCTGATCCAGTGGTTCGTGGGGGTCATGTTTGGCTGCGGCACGGCCATCGGCTCGCTCTTCCTGCATGTGTACTCAAAGATTGAGCGCGCGGCGGCACAGGCGGCGGCGGGAGACAAATCGATTTGGGATGCCATCGGCGGGGAACGAAAGGTGAATTCAGATTTCCGCGAGAAAATGATTGAAACGGTGGCCAAGCTGCCGACGCGCGACGACCACCAGACAATGGAAGGCCGGATCATGGCCGCAATCAAGGACGCACGAAAATGACCCCATCCTTCCTCTCAGCCTTTAGCAACCTCCTCGGCAATGAGGGGAGGTATGTCGACAACCCGGCAGACCCCGGCGGCGCGACGATGTGGGGCATCACCGAACGAGTGGCACGCTCCTGGGGCTATGACGGGCCGATGCAGGACATGGGGGTGCTGACGGCCCAGGCCATCGCCTACAATCGGTACTGGCAACCCTACCAGCTCGATGCGCTCGACCCGGCCGTGGCGTTCCAGGTGTTCGACGCCGTCTACAACGGCGGCGATGCGGTGCGCTGGCTCCAGGAGTCGGCGGGCTGCACGCCGGACGGCGCGATGGGGCCGAACACGATTGCCGCCGCGAATGCGCTGCCAGCAGCCAAGCTCATTGGCCGATTCGACGCGCGGAGGCTGTTGTATCTGGCCGCCCTGACGATCTGGCCGGATTTCGGCCGGGGGTGGGCACGGCGTATCGCAAACAACCTTTTGGCAGGAGAAGCGTGATGGCGGGTATCTTCGACATGACCGGGTTTCTGACGCCGGTTATCAATAAGCTGGCGGATTACATCCCGGACCCCGTGGCAAAAGCCAAGGCGCAAGCTGAAGCGACGACTGAGATGCTGCAGTTCGTCACCGCCCAGAACACCGCGCAGCTTGCGGTGGACCAGGCGGAGGCGAGCAATAAAAGCATGTTCGTGGCCGGGTGGCGTCCGGCCATAGGGTGGGCCTGCTCGGCTGCGTTCGGCTGGACATATGTCGGCCAGCCAGTGGCGAGCTGGGTGGCCGCGTTGGCCGGACACCCGGTCGCGCTGCCCGCGCTCGATGTCAGCGGCATGATGCCGGTGCTGCTGGGGATGCTGGGCCTGGGGGGTATGCGCACTTTCGAGAAGGTCAGCGGATCAGGGAAGGGATTGCTATGAAGCACGGCGACATTCACCTGCCGCGCCACGGGCAAAAAGCAAAAGACCCAGTGCGCAAGCTGGCACATGGGACGAAGCACCCGAAGCACCCATCGGCGCATAAAAGCCACAGCATGAAGCCGGCGAAGCCGTCCAGGCCGAAGAAGCCTTAAGGCTTTTCGGAGAGCGTTCCCAGCTCGCGGCGGGTTAGCATCGCTTGCTCGGCGGCGATGAAGAAGTTTGCCGCGAAGCGCTGTTTGACGGTCTCCAGCGTGATCGGGCCAAGATTGAGCCGGGGATTGACCTCCGCGCTCGGCGTGAGGAGGTACATCACCTTGAGCACGCCCGCCGCGCGCAGCATCAGATAGGTCTTGCCGTTTGAGACCAGCCGGAAGGCCGCGCCGCCGGTCCCCTTCATCGTGATCTCCTTGCCGCTCTTCTTGCTGATCGTGTACTGGGCTTTCCCGAGGTTGCCGGGGAGCAGCGCGCTCGGGATAATGTCGGAGTCGCTCGGGCGCGCGCCGGAAAGAGGGATGGCGAGGTTGCGGCCGCCGTCCATGGGGATTTTCTGGCCGCCGTATTCCTGGCGCCCCATGAAGGGGTCGATGCTGTAAACCATCGCCACCAGGTTGTCCTTGCGGGCCGCTATTACCCGGATGCCCTTCACGATCCAGTCTCGCCGCAGGATGAATTCGCTGGGCATGCGCGCCTGCACAGCCGCCTGCGCGTCCTGCGCCGTCATGGTGAGGGCGCGCGCCACCGTGTAGGGGAGCTGGGTGTCGTCGAAGGCGGTGAGCATGTTTCGCAGCTTCGACACGTCGCTCTGAACGCCAATGCGGATCATGCTCATCTGGGGACCTCCTCGACGACCCTACCACGAGCAGCCCGAGCCGGACGAGCGGAAAACCTGGGGGCAACTCAAAACAGAATTACCCCCCCGTTTTGCCGCCGCGCGGGCGAGCTGCCACAAGATGAAAAGCGCCCTTTTCATCTTGTGGCAGCGGTGGGGGGACTGTTAGACTAAAGCGCCGTAACGCTTTGATCTTATTATGTGGATAACTGCATATTAGAAATGTCTAAGCCTATGACGTGACGGCTGAGTCATTTGATTTCTAATCTTGAGGCCGTGGGTTCGAATCCCGCCGGGGACGCCATACTCGAACAAAAGCAATAACTTCCCCCGGCGTGTCCGCAACGTCAAAAAACGAAAAAACCGCACGCGGCCACGCGGGCGCTCAAAGGTTGGCAGGCGCGCATGCCGTGCCTGGGCGCCGTTTTTATTGGCGCTCTAGCCGCCTCGCCGCCTCCTCGTTACACTCATTTTATGGTTGATTTCACCCCCTGCCCTTGCGGCTCCGGCCTGCGGCGCGCCCGCTGCTGCGGGCTTGATCTCTCAACGCTGAGCCCGCCCGAGGCTGCCAATACGCTCGTGCCGATGCTCGCCCAGGCGGAAGCGGCGCTGAAGGCCGGGGACACCGCCACCGCCGAACTCAACGTGCGGCACATGCTGGAACTCGCCCCGGGGCGCGAGGACGCGCTGCTGTTTCTCTACCGCCTCTCACGCCAGCAAAACCGCCTGGAAGCAGCCGAAGCGCTGATCCGCCGCGTAGTCGCCATCAACCCGAATAATTTCGGGGCGACCAACGAGCTGACCCTGATGCTGCTGGGCAAGGGCGCGCTGGCGGAAGCTGAAATCCACGCCCGCAACGCCATCCGCATCGCCCCGCAGAACGCGCAGGCGCATAATCTCATGGGGCTGGTGCTGACCGAGGCCAACCGCCCGCTGATCGGCGAATACCATTACCGCCGGGTGCTGGAGCTGGCCGAGGCGGAGGAGCCGATCACGCTGGCCAACCTCGCCTGGAATTTGAAGAACCAGGGGCGAATCGACGAGGCGCGGGCGCTGTACCGGCGCTCGATGGAGCTGAAGCCCGATGTACTGCAGACCGTGCTGGGCTTCGCCAAAATGGAGGAGGCCGACCGCAAATTCAGCGCGGCGCTGAAACTGCTCGACGAGGCCGAGCGCTTGCTGCCCGATAACCCCAGCGTGCAGCTTACCCGCGCCACCGTACTCGCCCGCCAGAAAAAGACCGAGGCCGCGCTGGCGATTCTGCATGAGCCGGAAGAGGGCACCGAAGCCGCGCCGAAGCTGCGGCTTGGCCCGGCTGAGCTCTCCGAGAAGGGCCGCCTGCTGGACCAGCTTGGCCGCTATGACGAGGCCTTCGCCGCGTTTGACTCCGCCAAGAAGCGCGCAATGGCGTATGGCGGGCGGCCCTATATGGCGGAGGCGGCCAATGAGCTCGCCGGCCGGCTGAAAGGGTTTTTCAGCGCACGGCGGTTGAAAACCCTGCCGGTGGCGCAGCTTCGCCGCGATTTCCCGCAGCCGGTGTTCATCGTGGGGTTTCCGCGCTCTGGCACCACGCTCATCGAGCAGACACTGACCGTGCATCCGCGCATCTCGGCCGGCGATGAGTTGCCCTATATCAACGACATCACGCAGATCATGCCGCGGCTGCTGGCCAGCCCGCTCAACTACCCGGACGCGCTGGCAGAGCTTTGGATGGGCGACCAGCGCGAGGGCCTGAACGAGCTGCGCGACTATTACCTGAACCGCGCCGCCAAGAGCGGTATCTTCAAGGAGGGCGCGGATTTTTTCACCGACAAGATGCCGCTGAATGAGACGCATCTCGGCCTCATCGCGCTGTTGTTTCCGCAATCGCCGATCATCCATGTGATCCGCCACCCGCTGGACGTGCTGCTCTCGGTCTACTCCAACCACCTCACCCACGGGTTTTTCTGCGCGGCGGCAATGGAGAGCATCGCGCAGCACTACAATCTGGTCGCGGATCTGATCACGCATTACCGCCAGAATGTGAACATGCGTTATCTGGCGGTGCGCTATGAGGACATGGTGGTGGACCAGGAGGCGAATGTGCGGAAGATTCTGGCGTTCATCGGCGTGGATTTCGACCCGCGCTGCCTGAGCTTCGAGCAGAACACCCGCTACGCCCGCACCGCGAGCTACGCGCAGGTGACGGAGAAACTCTATGACAGATCGCGCTACCGCTACCGGCCGTATCTGGCGCATCTGGAGCCGGTGCTGGAGAGCCTGCGTCCGGTCATTGACCGGCTGGGTTACGTCATCGACAAGCCGGAATAAGGAGCCAACATGTTCAAACAACCATTTAGCGTGGCCGTCCTCATCACCCTGGCGGGAGCCGTTCCGTTTTTGGCGCTCGGCGCCGTGGTGCTGCTGGACCCGCTGGGGTCTAAAACAGCGATCGAGGTGCTGGTCAGCTATGGCGCGGTCATCCTCTCCTTCACCGGGGCGGTGCATTGGGGCTTTGCCCTGCGCGATAGCGCGCATCCGCTAAACGGCGCGCCGCTCACCCCGGCGGCGCTGGGCTCGGAGCGGCAACTGCTCATCTTCGGCATCATCCCCGCGGTCATCGGCTGGCTGGCGCTCTCGGTCATGCTGCATTTCCAGGCGCCGGCGCTGGCGCTGTTCGCGCTGCTGGCGGGCTTTTTCGTCACCATCGTGGTGGAGACGATGGGCCGGGGCCGCGGGGTGGTGGCGGGTAATTATCTGGTCCTGCGCTGGGTAGTCTCCATCATCGTGCTGCTGGTGCTGCTCAGCGTGCTGGCAACCGTGCTGACCGGCATGCGCGTGGGCTGACATGCCCGCCGCACTGGGGCGCCACCTCGCAAACCGGGGCGGAACCGGCTATCAACAAGCCCTGTGAGTTAAGGCCATATCATGGGTATCGACCGGTTTTTCAGCATCATCGCGGGCGGCATCGACCAGTATGCGATTCTGCCCGTTCTCTATCGTTTCGGCTGGATGGAATGGGGGGATCTCTCCTTCGACTGGGCGCTGGTGTGCGTCTACGGCCTGTTCGCGGTGATCGTGACCTACGCGGTCTGCTGGCCGCTGGAGCATTTCTTCCCCATCGAGCACTGGGACAACAAAAAAGCCGTGGCGGTGGACGTATTCTACACCTTCGTCTCGCGGGTGGGGGTGATCCCTGTCGTCAACTTTCTGATGTTCTATCAGGTGCAGACATGGTTCTCGGGCATGCTGGTGAGTGCGGGGTATATTCCGCCAACACTGGAGACGATGTTCCCCGTGCTGTTTGGCCATCCGCTGGCCGCCTTTTTGTGCTACGCACTGATCCTGGATCTGGCCGACTACTGGCGCCACCGGCTCTCGCACAGCTTCCGCGCCTGGTACGCGCTGCATGCGCTGCATCATGCACAGCGGCAAATGAGCTTCTGGTCGGATGACCGCAACCATGTGCTCGACGATATGATCTCCTTTTTCTGGTTCTTCGCCGTCGGGCTGGCCATCGGCATTCCGCCGTTGCAGTTCCCGCTGTTGATCCTGCTGCTGCGCTTCATTGAGAGTTTTTCGCATGCCAACATCAAGGTCTCGTTCGGGCCGCTGGAGTACATACTGGTCTCGCCGCGCTTCCACCGGCTGCACCATGCGCTGCGCGCCGCCGGGCGCTCCTCGTTCAACTACGGCGGGGTGTTCACGCTTTGGGACATTATTTTCCGCACCGCTGATTTCTCGCCGGTGTGGATGCCCACCGGCGACGCCAGGGCGCCCGAGAAACTGGCCACCGGCACTTATCTGGAGCAGCAATTCACAGGGGTGAGGATGTTCATCTCGGCCCTGCTTGGCAGAAGAGCCCCAAGTTAATACAAGGCGTCTCATGGAACATAAAGTCAAAAAAGTTGTGCTCGCCTACTCCGGCGGGCTGGATACCTCGGTCATCCTGCGCTGGTTGCAAAACACCTATGAGTGCGAGGTGGTGACCTTTACCGCCGATCTCGGCCAGGGCGAGGAGCTGGAGCCGGCCCGCGCCAAGGCCGAGATGTTTGGCATCAAGCAGATATTCATCGAGGATCTGCGCGAGACCTTCGTGAAGGATTTCGTGTTCCCGATGTTCCGCGCCAATGCGGTGTATGAGGGCCAGTATCTGCTCGGCACCTCCATTGCCCGCCCGCTCATCGCGCAACGCCAAATCGAGATTGCCGAGATGGTCGGCGCGGATGCGGTGGCGCATGGCGCGACCGGCAAAGGCAACGACCAGGTGCGCTTCGAGCTTGGCTATTACGCGCTGAATCCGAATATCCGCGTGATCGCCCCTTGGCGCGAATGGGACCTCACCTCGCGCACCCGGCTGATCGAATACGCCGAGGCCAACCAGATTCCCATCACCAAGGACAAGCGCGGTGAAGCGCCGTTCTCGGTGGATGCCAATTTGCTGCACTCCTCCTCGGAGGGGAAAATCCTCGAAGATCCCGCCGTGGAACCCGAAGAGGTTGTGTACCAGCGCACCATCAGCCCGATGGATGCGCCCGACCACGCCACCGAAATCACCATCGATTTCTCGCACGGCGATGCTGTGGGCATCAACGGCGAGGCGCTCTCGCCCGCCACGCTGCTCACGCGGCTGAATGAATACGGCAAGGCAAACGGCATCGGCCGGCTGGACCTGGTGGAGAACCGCTTCGTCGGCATGAAGTCGCGCGGGGTGTATGAGACGCCGGGCGGGACGATCCTGTTGCAGGCGCACCGGGCCATCGAGTCCATCACGCTCGACCGCGAGGCCGGGCATTTGAAGGACAGCATCATGCCCCGCTATGCGGAGCTGATCTATAACGGCTTCTGGTTCTCGCCCGAGCGGCGGATGCTGCAGGCGCTGATCGACACGTCGCAGGCCTCGGTCACCGGCACGGTGCGGCTGAAGCTCTATAAGGGCAATGTCATCATCATCGGGCGCGAGAGCCCGCATTCGCTGTATTCGACGCGGATGGTGACATTCGAGGACGATGCCGGCGCCTATAACCAGCAGGACGCCGCCGGTTTCATCAAGCTGAACTCGCTGCGCCTGCGGCTGGGGGCGGCGATCGGCCGGCGCGGCGGCAGCCTGTAGAGAGGAAAACTTTGATCCGCCGGTTCGAATAAACCGAATAGAGGGATTCCGGCCGGCGGAACACAAAGGGAACGAAAAGTTAATTTTAGAGTTGCTATTTTGTTCTCGCCCTGGCAACCTGCGTTTTAGATCTTCATTTTGGCACTCCAAGGAAAACACGCTATGGTTGCACCCGCGTCAGGACCAAAACGCCGTTTGACGGCAGTCGATTCGGTGACGGACGCTGGGGAAACAGCAATGACCAGGAAGCCGGACATGGAAAAAAACAAGGCGTTGGACGCCGCGATGGCGCAGATCGAACGGGCCTTCGGCAAGGGCTCCATCATGCGCATGGGGGCCAAGGGCACCGGCGAGGCGATTGATGTTATTCCCTCCGGCTCGCTCGGGCTGGATCTGGCGCTGGGGATCGGCGGGCTGCCGCGCGGGCGCGTGATCGAAATTTACGGGCCGGAAAGCTCCGGTAAGACCACACTGGCGCTGCATGCCATCGCCGAGGCGCAGAAGCGCGGCGGCACCTGTGCCTTTATTGACGCGGAACACGCGCTGGACCCCACCTATGCGCGCAAGCTGGGTGTCGATGTCGATAATCTGCTGATCTCCCAGCCCGATACCGGCGAGCAAGGGTTGGAGATCGCCGATACGCTGGTGCGCTCGGGTTCCATCGATGTTCTGGTGATCGACTCGGTGGCGGCGCTGGTGCCGCGCGCCGAGCTTGAGGGGGAGATGGGCGACAGCCATGTCGGCCTGCACGCGCGCCTGATGAGCCAGGCGCTGCGCAAGATCACCGGTTCGGTCTCGCGCAGCAACACCATGCTGATCTTCCTCAACCAGATCCGCTTGAAGATCGGCGTGATGTTCGGCAACCCGGAGACGACGACGGGCGGCAACGCGCTGAAGTTCTACGCCTCGATCCGTATGGAGATCCGGCGCACCGGCTCGATCAAGGACCGCGAGGAAGTGACCGGCAACCACACGCGTGTGAAGGTGGTGAAAAACAAGCTGGCGCCGCCGTTCCGGCAGGTGGAATTCGATATCATGTTCGGTGAGGGCATCAGCAAAATGGGCGAGCTGGTGGATTTGGGCGTGAAAGCCGGGGTGGTGGAGAAATCCGGCGCCTGGTTCAGCTATGACAGCACGCGCATCGGCCAGGGGCGCGAGAACGCCAAGCAATTCTTGCGCGAGAACCCTAAGATGGCTGACGCCATCGAGAAAAAAATCCGCGAGCAGGCTGTCGCGATTTCAGAGGCCCTGCTGGTCGCCGATACAGGCGATGGCGAGAGCGACACCCCGGATTAAACCAGGAGAGCAGGCCCGGCCGGCAGCAGCGATGCTGCTGGCAAGTCAGCTGCCGTTGCAGGCATAGGGCTGTGAATATTCTTTATTTTTTCTTGGCACCCGGCGTATGATGGGCGCGGCAACAGGCGGAAAAACGCACACGAGCCAGAGGAAATTTAAGGGATATGTGCCATGGTCATGGCTGGACATTCGCGGCATGACAGAGACACCCTGGGGGGGTGGACCTGCTTTGCGGTCGGCGTGGGGTATGTTGCGGTCTTTATCCTTTGCCTTGTTCTGGTGCTGAACCTCACACACTGAACCTTGCGCACTGAGCATCGCACACTGAACCTCACACACTGAACCTCGCGCGCGGCGTGAAGCCGTGTCCGTCTAGATTCGCGCAGGCAGCCAGACGGTAAAGATCGTGCCGCGGCCTTCGGTCGAGTCGATCACCAGCCGGCCGCGATGGCGGTTGATAACGTGCTTGACGATGGCCAGGCCAAGCCCGGTTCCGCCCACGGCGCGCGAGCGCCCTTTATCCACACGGTAGAAACGCTCGGTCAACCGCGGGATATGCTCACGGGGTATCCCGGCGCCATCATCCGCGACGCTCACCAGCACGCCGTTGGCGGCAAAGCGCGCATCCGTGCCGGCACGCGCAGCCACCAGTTTTATGCAGCCGCCGCGCTTGCCGTATTTGATCGCGTTGTCGAACAGGTTGGTGAACACCTGGGCCAATTGGTCGGCATCGGCGGGGATGACGGGCAGGTCCGGCGGAATCGCCACTTCCAGGCGCGTCTCATTTTCATGCAGCATGGGCTCCATCCCGGCGATGATGCGCTCCAGCAGCGGGCGGATATCAATCAGCTCCTCCGGCGGCTGATGCTCGGATATCTCGATCCGCGAGAGGTTAAGCAGGTCGCCGATGACCCGCTGCATGCGCGCCGCTTGTTCGGCCATGATGCCAAGGAAGCGCTTCTGCGCCTCCGGGTCATCGGCCGCCGGGCCGCGCAGGGTCTCGATGAAGCCGATGAGGCTGGCAAGCGGCGTGCGCAGCTCATGGCTGGAATTGGCGACGAAATCAGCCCGCATCTTCTCCAGCGCGCGCTCATGGGTGCGGTCCGTCACCAGCACATATACCGGGCCGTTCACGGGGATCACGGTCACGTCAAGGTCGCGCGGCACCGGCACCGCCAGGGTCAGCCGGTTGCGCACGGGGGCGTTGGTCTGCCCGGCATCCGCCAGGGCGGTGCGCAGCACGGGGTGGCGGAGCAGGGCCGCGGTCTCCGCGCCAAAGGCAGTCACCGCGCTCGCATTACGCCAGACCGGATTGCCCGCGGCATCCAGCTTCATCAGCGGGTCCGGCAGGCGCTCCACCAGGGCGCGGTCCTCGGTCGCGCTGGCGACCAGGCGCGCGCGAGAGAGGCGCTCGGCGTGGATCAGGCGGATCGCCTCCTGGCCGAGCAGGCGCATGCCCGGCACCAGCAAGGAGGTATTGCGCGGCATGTCCTCCGGGCGGGTTTGCAAGGCGCGGACCAGCGCGGTCATCACCATGATATCGCGCCCCAGCAGCACGCCAAAGCCGACCGCCACGCCCGTGCAGGCTGCCCAGGCCAGGAAGGCAGGCAGCGCGTGCAACGCGCCAATAACCACAAGCAGGCCAAATGCCACGCTCGGCAAAGCCGCCAGCGCCAAAAAAAACGCAAGCGCAGCCGGCCACGCCCGGTCCAGCGGCTGTACGGACATCAATTGCCCGGCTGGCTGAGCTGCGTGGGGGCCGCGGAGGCGATGACCGGCGCGCCGGGGGCGATCTTGAATACCGCCAGCCCGCGCCGCACCTGGCCATCCGGTTGCAGGACCAGCACGCCGTCAGTGCCGGTGAAGCCGGCCGGCGCGGTCAGGACCGTGCTGGTGTACCCGCCAGAGGACGCCGCCAGCTTGGCCAGCGCCGCGCCATCGAAGGCGACATCCGCGATGGCCGGCGGCGCGCTGCCGTAAGCCGTTTGGTATTTGGCGTCGAACGCCGCCGCCGCCGCCGGGTCCGGCGCCGCGTACAGCGCGCCGAGGAATACGGATTGATGCGCCATCTGCGGGGCGATGGTGGACCAGATCTCAGGCCCCAGATATTGCACCTGCGGCGGGTTGACATCGTAATACGGGAGGAAATTCGCCAGCTCAGCCAGGGTGTTGCCGTCCGTGGCGCCGATGAACAAAGCGTTGAAGCTGGGCGGCGGTATCTGCTGGTGCTGCAACTCATGCGCCTTCAGCCGGCCGGCAGGCGTGCCGAGATCCTGCGCGGCCTTGATCTGGTCCTCCAGCCCCTGGCCGCGATCGGCGAAGTCCGACATCTGGTTCACCGCCCGGTTCAGCCCGTTGAAATCCTGCGGGTAGAAGGTGATTTGCGGCGCCGGCTCGCTCAGCGAGGCGGTTGCAGCGCTGATGGCGGTGGCCAGGCTGTGGCCGAAATCAGAATCGGGCAGCAGCGCGGCAAGCTGCGTGCGACCGGAATCCGCCGCGGCCTGCACCACGCGCCGCACCTGCTGGCCGGGCGTTATACCCAGCGGCCAGATACCCGGCTGCGCCAGCGTGGTATCGTTGCTGAAGCTCAGCATGTTGACTCCGGCCTTTTGCGCCAGCGGGGCGACGGCGCGGGTTTCCACCGCCGTCAGCGGTCCCAGGATCATGCCATCACCCGCCGCGATACCGGCTTGCGCGGCGGCCGCGGCGCCATCGGGCGTGCCGGCGGTATCGCGGATGTCCAGGCTGGGGGCGCTGCCCTGCGGGAACACCAGTTTAGCGGCGTTTTCCATGGCCTGGCCAACGGGTGCGAGCGGGCCGCTGAGCGGCAGCAGCAGCAATACGTTGCCGCTGGTCTTGCCGATGCCCGGCCCGGCTGCGGCAAGCGGCGCGGGCGCGGGGCCTGCGCCCAGCGAGGAGGGGGTATAGCCATATGGCGCATTCGGTGCTTGACCGGCGCAACCTAGGAGCGCCAGCGTGGCCAGGAGGGCCCCAGATGACAGCAGATGCGAACGGCGAACCGGATATTTTTGAACCAAGGACTTGCGAACCAAGGACCGAACCTCTCTCTATGGCGCCGCAACACGCGTCAGCCGCCGCTCTTGTGCTGGTTTCCACCCCGATCGGCAACCTTAAAGATTTTTCACCGCGCGCGCGCGATACCCTGGCAGGAGTCGATGCGATTCTGTGCGAGGATACCCGGACCAGCGCGGTTCTGCTGCGCGCCTGGGACATCAAGACTCGGTTGATCGCGCTGCATGAGCATAACGAGGAGTCGCGGGTACCGGGGCTGGTCGAGGCGATGCGTAACGGCGCGCGCTATGCGCTGATCTCGGATGCGGGCACGCCGCTGGTCTCCGACCCCGGCTACCGGCTGGTGCGCGCGGCGATTGAGGCCGGATTGCTCGTGGGCGGGATTCCCGGGCCGAACGCGGCGGTGCTCGCGCTCACCCTCTCTGGCCTGCCGCCTCACCCGTTTTTGTTCTCAGGGTTCATGCCGGTGAAGTCCGGCGCGCGCACGGGCGCCCTCACCCGGCTGCGCAATGCCGAGGCCGCCGGGCTGAGCGCCACGCTGATCTTCTACGAGGCGCCGCACCGGCTGGCCGAGTTTCTGGCCGATGCCGCGCAGGTATTCGGCACGCGCCCGGCGGCCGTGTGCCGCGAGTTATCCAAGCATTACGAGGAAGTCCGGCGCGGCCCTCTGCCGGAGCTGGCGGCACACTACCAAACCCATGCGGCGCGCGGGGAGATCACCGTGGTGATCGGCCCGGCGCCCGATGAGCCCACCTCCGCCGAGACGCTGGATGGCGCCCTGGCGGCGGCGCTGGCGCAGATGAGCCTGAAGGATGCGGTGAACGCCGTGGCCACCGCGACCGGGCTGGCAAAGAAGCAGGTTTATGCCCGGGCGCTGGAGATGAAGCGGGAATAGCCCGTTACGGGTACAGCAGCCCGCTCTCCCAGGTGCCGCCCTTGCGGGTGAACACCTCACGGTCATGCAGGCGGAATTCACGGTCCTGCCAGAACTCGACGTAATCGGGCGCCAGCCGCCAGCCGGACCAGTATTCAGGGCGGGGGACATCCTCCCCGGGGAAACGCGCCTCCACCTCGGCCAGCCTGGCCTCGAACACCTCACGCGAGGGCAAGGGGCGCGATTGCGACGAGGCCCATGCGCCCAGTTTGGAGACTCTGGGGCGCGAGGCGAAATATTCATCGGCCTCCGCCGCGCTCACCTGGCTTACCAGCCCTTCGATGCGGATTTGCCGGCGCAGGCTCTTCCAGTGGAACAAAAGCGAGACCTGAGCATTCGCACGCATTTCATCAGCCTTGCGCGACTCCAGGTTGGAATAGAACACAAAGCCCGCACGGTCCCACCCCTTCAGCAGCAGCACGCGCGCCGCCGGGCGGCCGGTGGCGGAAGCCGTGGCGACGACCATCGCATTCGGGTCGTTCGGCTCGCTGGCCCCGGCCTCAGCCAGCCAGGTGCCAAATTTGGTAAAGGGGTCTTGGTCCATACAGAATCTCCAAAATTACGCGCTTGTGAAGCGCCGGATATTGTAAGAGCCTGGGCGGGCGCAGTCGAATCGCGGTTGCGTTACAATCGCAATCAGAAACCATCTAAATATCAGATAGTTAGCGAGCAATTTACGATTGAGGTTGACGCCAGGGTGCGTCAACCTAAAACGGTCACATTATAATGCCACCACCGGCACCGATACGAATGCCCAGACGGAGATAGCGCCCATGCCCGATACCGAATCCCAGATTTCGCCGCCCAAGGGTACGCTCATGCAGGGCAAGCGAGGGTTGATCATGGGGGTGGCCAATAACCGCTCGATCGCCTGGGCCATCGCGCAGGCGGTGGCCGCGCAAGGGGGCGAGGTTGCCTTCACCTATCAGGGCGAGGCGTTGGAAAAGCGGGTACGCCCGCTGGCCAATTCCATCGGGGCGGATTTTCTGCTGCCCTGCGATGTGAGCGATGACGGCGCAATGGACACCGCCTTCGATGCTTTGGGCGAGAAATGGGGCAAAATCGACTTTCTGGTGCATGCCATCGGCTTCGCGGACAAAAACTTTCTGCGCGGGCGCTATATTGATACCCCGCGCACCGTGTTCCAGCAGGCAATGGACATCTCCTGCTATTCCTTCGCCGCCGCCGGGCAGCGCGCCGCGGCTTTGATGAAGGATGGCGGCTCGCTGCTGACCCTCTCGTACCTGGGTGCTGAGCGCGTGGTGCCGCATTATAACGTGATGGGCGTCGCCAAGGCGGCGCTGGAAGCATCCGTGCGCTATATGGCGGCCGACCTCGGCGCGCGGCAGATCCGCGTGAACGCGATCTCGGCCGGGCCGATCAAGACGCTCGCCGCCTCGGGCATCGGCGATTTCAGCTACATCATGAAGTGGAACAGGTATAACTCGCCGCTGGAGCGTAATATCGAGCTGGAAGAGGTCGGCGGCGCGGGGCTGTACATGCTCTCCGACCTTTCCAAAGGTGTAACCGGCGAAGTGCATCATGTGGATTGCGGCTACCATATCGTGGGCATGAAGAATCCGGCCGCGCCGGACCTGGCCATCGCCAACGATTTCGGCTGAAGCGTGTCGTTCAACAGTTTCGGGCAGCTTTTCCGGGTCACCACCTGGGGCGAGAGCCACGGGCCGGCGATTGGCTGCGTGGTGGATGGCTGCCCGCCGGGGATTGAGCTGACCGAGGCTGATATTCAGCCGTTTCTGGACAGGCGCCGGCCGGGGCAGTCACGCTTCACCACCCAGCGCCAGGAGCCGGACCAGGTGAAAATCCTCTCGGGCGTGTATGAGGGGCGCACCACCGGCACGCCGATTTCGCTGCTCATCGAGAATACCGACCAGCGCTCGAAAGATTATGCCAACATCGCGGCGCGCTACCGGCCGGGCCATGCCGATGTGGCCTATGACATGAAATACGGCCATCGCGACCCGCGCGGCGGCGGGCGGTCCTCGGCGCGCGAAACGGCGATGCGCGTGGCGGCCGGGGCCGTGGCGCGCAAGGTGCTGGGGCCGGAGGTGGTGATCCGCGGCGCGATGGTGGCGCTGGGGGCGCATGAGATCGAGCGCGCGCGCTGGAACTGGGAAGTGGTGGAGGAGAACCCGTTTTTCTGCCCGGACCCGCAGGCCGCCACTCAATGGGAAGGTATTTTGGACGGCATCCGCAAGGCGGGGTCGTCCATCGGCGCGGTGCTGGAGGTGGTGGCACAGGGCGTGCCGCCAGGGTTGGGCGCGCCGATTTACGGCAAGCTGGACGCTGATATCGCTGCCGCGCTCATGAGCATCAACGCCGTCAAAGGCGTGGAAATCGGCGACGGTTTCGCCGCGGCCGCATTGCGCGGCGAGGAGAACGCCGATGAGATGCGCATGGAAGGCGATAAGATCACCTTTCTCGCCAACCATGCCGGGGGTATTTTGGGCGGTATCGCCACCGGGCAGGATATTGTGGCCCGATTCGCGGTGAAGCCGACCAGCTCGATCCTTACGCCGATGCGCAGTGTGACCGCCGCGGGAGAAGACGCCGAAGTGTTCACCAAGGGGCGCCACGACCCATGTGTCGGCATCCGCGCCGTGCCGGTGGGGGAAGCCATGGTGGCCTGCGTGCTGGCCGACCATTTGCTGCGCCACCGGGGCCAGACAGGCAGATAAACCCCGCGCCCGGTTAGAGTCTGATCGTTTGAGGTTGACGCGCGCCAGCGCGGCAACCGAAAGCGTGAATCAGCCTCTTATCAAAGCGTCTGATCGTTTGAGGTTGACGCGCGCCAGCGTGACAACCGAAAGCGTGAATCAGCCTCTTATCAAAGAGTCTGGTCGTTTGAGGTTGACGCGCGCCAGCGCGGCAACCGAAAGCGTGAATCAGCCTCTTATCAAAGAGTCTGATCGTTTGAGGTTGACGCGCGCCAGCGTGACAACCGAAAGCGTGAATCAGCCTCTTATCAAAGAGTTAGAGAGCGCGTTCGGGGGGCGCTCTTGCGTCAACCCAAACCTATCGCGCTCTCGGGTTTAATTGTCGTCGTCATCATCTTCATGATGGTCATGCCCACCGCCGTAATAATAGCCGGGCGGCGGATAGTAGACCGGAGGGGGCGCATAATACACCGGCGGCGGCGGCGGCGGGGGCGCATAATAAACCCGCGGCGGCGGGGGCGCATAATACACAGGCGGCGGGGCTATGCTGAAAAATACCCCGAGCCCGCCAAGCCCATCCCCGTCGGCCTTCGCCGGATGATACAGACCGGCGCCAAATCCGATCACGGCTGTTGCGAATAAAAGCGGCTTCAGAGCCATTTTGTAAACTCCCGTGAAAACAAGCAAACTCAAGGATTTCACTATCGGCGCGCAATGCGGCGTGAATTAGCCCCGACTAAGGCTGGAATATGACATAGCCCCCGCCCCTACCCGCGCACGGCGGCGACGAAGCGGCGGATCAACGCCGGGGATTTCTCGCCAGGCGCGCTCTCCACGCCGGAGGACACATCCGCCCCGGGGGCGTCAGTCTGGGCCAGCGCGGCGGCAACGTTATCAGGTGTCAGCCCGCCGGCCAGAAGCCAGAATTTTTGGGCCCGCCAGGTGGAGAGAAGATGCCAGTCCGCCAGCACGGCATTACCGCCTGGGCGGGTGGCGCCCGGCGGGGGCTTGGCTTCCACCACGTAGCCGTCGGCCACCTCCGCGGGTGCCGGAAAATCCGCCGGTGTTGCGACCCCGAGCGCGCGCCACACCGGGCGGCCAAAACGGTTACGCAGCGCAGCTATGGCCTCAGCCGGGGCATAAACCTGCAAAACGTCGAACGAGACCTGTTGCAGGATTTCGTCGATTTCATCGAGCCCCGGGTTCACGAACAGGCCCACGCGCTGCGGCCCGCCCGCATGACGGGCCGAAAGCGCCGCCGCCTCGCCGGGCGTGACGTAGCGCGGCGAGCGCGGGAAGAAGACGAAGCCCAGGTAATCCGCGCCTGCCTCCACCACCGCATCGAAGGCGGCCGGGCTGTTGACGCCGCAGATTTTGACCTTGCGGCCTGGCGCCGTCATTTATGCCGCTTTGCGTTCTTTCAGGAACGCGAAGAATTCCACGCCCTCGCGCAGGCGGCGCTTCATCATATCCGGGCTGCGGATCATCTCGTTCAGGATGGAGAGGATTTTCGACGGCCGGAAATAGAACTTGCGGTAGATGGTCTCCACCGAGTTGAAGATTTCCTGATGGCTCAGATGCGGGTAGTGCAGCGGGGCGATCTGCACGCCGTGCTCGTCGATCAGCTCCGCGTGCTCGATGTCGAGCCAGCCTTCCTTCACCGCCTGGTTGTAGAGGAAGGTGCCGGGATAAGGTGCCGCCAGCGACACCTGGATAGTGTGCGGGTTGATCTCCTTGGCGAACTCCACCGTCTCCTTCAGGGTTTCCTGCGTCTCGCCGGGCAGGCCGACGATGAAGGTGCCGTGAATTTTGATACCGAGCTTGTGGCAATCAGCGGTGAAGCGCTTCGCGACGTCGATGCGCATGCCTTTTTTGATGTTGTAGAGGATCTGCTGGTTGCCGCTCTCGTAGCCGACGAGAAGCAGGCGCAGGCCGTTCTCCTTCAGAATTTTCAGCGTCTTGTAGGGCACGTTCGCCTTCGCGTTGCACGACCAGGTGACACCGAGCTTGCCCAGCTCGATCGCGATGGCCTCGGCGCGGGGCAGGTCATCGGTGAAGGTGTCATCATCGAACATGAACTCCTCAACCTGCGGGAAAAGCTCCTTCGCGCGCTTGATTTCCGCGATCACGTTCTCCACCGAGCGGGTGCGGTATTTATGCCCGCCGACCGTCTGCGGCCACAGGCAGAAGGTGCAATGCGATTTGCAGCCGCGCCCGGTGTAGATGGAGACATAGGGGTGCTTGAGGTAACCGATGAAATAATCCTCGATACGCAGATGCTTGGCATAAACCTCGGTGACGAAGGGCAGCAGGTCCATGTCGTGCAGGATCGCGCGGTCCTTGTTCTTGATCAGCGCCCCGGCGGCATCGCGGTACATGATGCCGTCAACCTCGGCCAGCGGCCGTCCTTCGGCGATTTCCTTGATGGTGAAATCAAACTCGTTGCCGGCGACAAAATCGACCACCTTCGCCCGGCTCAGCGATTCCTCAGGCTGCACCGCGACCTTGGCGCCGACGAAGCCGATCATGATATCCGGATTTTCCGCCTTGAAGGCTTCGGCCACCTTCACGTCGTTGCCGAAGGAGGGGGTGGAGGTATGAATGATCAACAGCCCATGGGTTTTGGCATGGGGGAGCACATCGGCCATGGTCAGGCGGGCGGGGGGTGCGTCGATCAGCGTGGAATCCGGCAGCAGGGCGGCTGGCTGGGCCAGCCAGGTGGGAAACCAGAAAGATTTGATCTCGCGCCGCGCCTGATAACGCGAACCAGCACCTCCGTCGAAACCATCAAAGGAGGGCGGCTGCAAAAACAAGGTCTTCAACATGGTTAACTCTTCTCTTTTCAATGCGGCGATATATTACCGGCGTCGGCTTGCATGATCTGGCCACGCCAGTGGACTTTGTCACCTGTGAAACTGGCAACATAAATAACGAAAGAACAAAAATCCCGCACCAGGAAAAGCCACGCATCACCGGCTTTGGCAAGTCCGAGGGCGGAATCGATGGCACGCGCGGCCGCATAGCGGATGCCCAGCACGGCCATGAGCAATATCCAGGCCCAGGCCGCCCCGCCGGAAAACACCAGGGCGAGCAGGCACCAGAACAGCGAAATCTGCAGCACCGAGGCGGCATAGGGCACCGGCACCAGGGCGCGGATGGTGCGCGCCCAGCGCAGCTCGTGGCGGAACAGCACGGCAAAATCGTGCTCGGGCACCGTTGTCGCCGGGATAACCTGCGCCAGCGTGAGTTTGTAGCCCCGGGCAACCACCAACCGGCCCAGCACCTGGTCATCGGCCAGATTATCAGCCACCGCGGCCAGCCCGCCCACCTGCGCCAGCACGGTTTTGGTGAGCGCCATGGTCACGCCCAGGCAATCCTGGCGGCCGAGCTTGCGCGCCAGCAGGGCGCCGGGCAGGAAGGTGTAGTTGATCTGGTTGGCGCCCATCAGCGTCGCCAGGTGCGGCGTGCCTGGCAGGCCGGTGTAGAGCGTGGTTACCAGCCCAACGCCAGGCCCGGCCATTGCCGCCACCACACGGTCGAGGAAATAGGGCGGGACATGGATATCGGCGTCCGACATCACCAGCGTCTCGTACCGGGCGGCAGGGTACATGTTGATGAGGTTGGAGACCTTGCGGTTGGTGCCGTGCAAGGTGCCGTCCACCACCACGGCGACATCGCGCTCCGGGTAGCGGGCGCGCAGCTTCTCAACAACTTCCAGCACCGGGTCAACCGGGCTCTGTACGCCAAATACCAGCTGGAATTGCGGGTATTCAATGAGAAAAAACGACTCCAGCGCCAGCTCGGTGAGCGGCTCCACGCCGCAAAGCGGCTTGAGGATGGAAACCGGCGGATAGGCGGAGGGCACCGGCGCGGGTGCGGCGCGGAAGCGGCGGATCAATTCCGTGCCAACGAGCAGCTGCGCCACGCCGATGAGCGCGCAGAGCCCGGCAATCCCGGCGAGAATGTGCAACTTACTGGCCGCTGGGGGTGAGCGCGCCACCGGAAAGCGTGGTGATCTTGGCCCGCAGCGCCGCGATCAGCCTCGAGCCGTCGCCGCCACTAACCAGCGCGCTGAAATCCGACGCATGGACGGCGACCTGGCTGATGGTGCCGTTCAACAGCACATCGGTGATCTGCCAGCCAGCGGGGCCGTTGGCGAGGACATAATCAATCTCGGTCGGCGCGCTGCCGTCAGCCGGGACAATCTGGGTTTCCACGATCTTGTTCGCGCCCAGCGATTTTTCAGTGGGCAGCAGCACGAATTTAGCGCCCTCACCCTTAAACTGGCTGACATAGCTGGCCACAGTGAACTGCTCGAACAGTGCCACCAGCTCTTTTTGCTGCGTGGCCGGCAGAGTGGCCCAGGAGAAGCCGACGGAATTCTGCGTGACCAGGGGCAGATTGTAGGTCTGCTTCACCACCGGGTCCAGCGCCGCATAGCGCGCGGCGAAGCTCTGCCCGGCGCTGCCTGCCTTCATGGTGGCCAGCAGCGCGGCGTCCAGCGCGCTCACCGGCGCCGCCTCCGGAGGGGCGGCCATGGCGGCCAGAGGGAAGCCGAGCGCCAGTACCAGCCCGGCGCTGCGAAGTAGGTTTTTCATGGCGTGATAATCGCTGCTCACTGTGCCGGAATTGCGACCAGATCGTGGTGCGCCTGCGCCCCCAGCGCCGCAATCGCATGCGCCACGATGTCAGCCGTGGTCAGCCCCGCATCTATCAGCTGCGCCGCCGGGGTGTTGTGGTCGATCAACCGGTCGGGCAGCGTCATCGGCCGGAATTTCAGCCCCGTGTCAAACGCGCCGCTCCAGGCGAGGTGATGCCCGACGGCGGCGCTGAAGCCTCCGGCGACGCCATCCTCGATGGTGATGAGAACCTCATGGTGGCGGGCGAGCTGGTTCACCAGATCGGTATCCAGCGGCTTCATGAAGCGAGCGTCAGCGACCGTGGTGGGGAAACCGCGTGCGGTCAGCTCGTCGGCGGCGCGCAAGGCATCGGCCAGGCGCGGGCCAAGGGCGAGGATAGCGACCTTGCCGCCCTCGCGCACAATCCGGCCCTTGCCGATTTCCCACGGTGTGCCGCGCGCAGGCAGGGCGACGCCCAACCCCTCGCCGCGCGGGTAGCGGAAGGCGGAGGGGCGATCGTCAATCGCGGCGGCGGTGGCGACGGCGTGCATCAGCTCGGCCTCGTCGGAGGGCGCCATGATGACCATGCGCGGCATCGGCCCGAGGAAGCAGAGATCATAAACACCCGCATGGGTCGCGCCGTCGGCACCGACCATGCCGGCGCGGTCCATCGCGAAGCGCACGGGGAGCGATTGCAGCACCACGTCATGCACCAGCTGGTCATAACCGCGTTGCAGGAAGGTGGAATAAATCGCGCAGAAGGGCGCCATGCCCTCGGTCGCCATGCCGGCGGCGAAGGTGACGGCGTGCTGCTCGGCGATGCCGACATCGAACATACGGCCGGGGAATTTGGCCTCGAACTTGTCCAGCCCGGTGCCCGGCGGCATGGCGGCGGTGATGGCGACGATGTTGGGGTTGACTTCTGCCTCGGCGATCAGCGCCTTGGCGAACACGTTGGTGTAGCTCGGCGGGCCGGGCGGGGCCTTGTTCTGCTCGCCGGTGACGACGTTGAACTTGGAAACACCATGGTATTTGTCCGCCGCCGCCTCGGCCGGGGCATAGCCCTTGCCCTTTTGCGTGACGACATGCAGCAAAACCGGCTCGTGGCTGTCGGAATCACGGATGTTGCGCAGCACGGGGAGCAGATGCTCAAGGTTATGGCCGTCCACTGGGCCGACGTAATAAAAGCCCAGCTCCTCGAACAAGGTGCCGCCGGTGAGGATGCCGCGGGCGTATTCCTCGGCGCGGCGCGCGGTGCGCTCCAGCGTGCGGGGGAAGCGCTTGGCCATTTTGGCCGCGAAGTCACGCAGAGACATGAAGCTGCGCGAGGAGATCAGCTTGGAGAGATACGCGCTCATGGCGCCGACCGGCGGGGCGATCGACATGTCGTTATCGTTGAGGATGACGATGAGGCGCGACTTCATGGCCCCGGCGTTGTTCATCGCCTCATAGGCCATGCCCGCACTCATCGAGCCGTCGCCAATGACGGCGATGACATTGCGCGGGTCCGCTTCGTGCTTCAGGTCGCGCGCCACGGCCATGCCCAGCCCGGCGGAGATCGAGGTGGAGGAATGGGCGGCGCCGAAGGGGTCGTACTCGCTCTCCGAGCGGCGGGTGAAACCCGAGAGCCCGCCCGGCTGGCGCAGGGTGCGGATACGATCGCGCCGGCCGGTGAGGATTTTATGCGGATAGGTCTGGTGGCCCACGTCCCAGATCAGCCGGTCCCTCGGGGTCTCGAACACCGCATGGATGGCGACGGTGAGTTCCACCACGCCGAGCGAGGAGCCCAGATGCCCGCCGGTGACGGAAACCGTGTCGATGGTCTCGGCGCGCAACTCATCAGCCAGCTGCTTGAGCTGCTCGGCGGAGAGGTTACGCATGTCGGAGGGGAATTTCACCCGGTCCAGAAGCGGTGTGCGCGGCGGCATCAGATCAATCCTCCGGTACGCCGCGCCAGTGTTATCCGCATTATCCTCTTTATCCTTCACTCAAACCAAATAACCAAAACCTGTGTCAGCAGAGGCACAGCGCCCGGTTCACCGTTCATTTACTGCCACATAAGCGACGCGCAACCGAATTGCCAGCGCCCCTTAACCAGCCGCCAGCCCGATTTGTTCAGCCGCGGAAGAGCAGGTATGAAGGTTCTCCTTACACTGCTGCTTGCAGAATTGGCAGGCAATGACCTAATGCACCTACCAGAAAGATGAACAGCGTGACAGACCGGCAACAGGATTCTTAAGATGGACGGCTCAAACTCTCCCAAATCAATGCGAGTGATACTGGCGCAGCCCCGCGGCTTTTGCGCCGGGGTGGAGCGCGCGATCGACATCGTGGAACGCGCGCTGGTGAAATTCGGCCCGCCGATTTATGTGCGTCATGAAATTGTGCATAACCGCCATGTGGTGGAGGACCTGCGGGCCCGCGGCGCCGTGTTCGTGGACGAGCTCGACGAGGTGCCCGATGGCGCGATGACCGTGTTTTCCGCCCACGGCGTGGCCCGCAAAGTGGAAAATGCCGCCAAAACCCGTGAACTGCCGGTGATTGACGCCACCTGCCCACTGGTCGCCAAGGTGCATGCCGAAGGCCGCCGCTACGCCGGGCAGGGCCGCGAGATCGTGCTGATCGGCCACGCCGGGCATGCCGAGGTTGAGGGCACGATCGGCCAGATCGACGGCACGGTTTATCTGGTGCAGACGGTTGAGGACGCCACCGCACTCCAGGTGCAAACCCCCGAACAACTCTCCTACATCACCCAGACCACGCTCTCGGTGGATGATACGCGCGGGATCATCGCGGCGCTGAAGGCGCGTTTCCCCGCCATCGTGGGGCCGGATGTGCGCGATATCTGCTACGCCACCCAGAACCGTCAGGAGGCGGTGCATCATCTGGCCGAGCTGGTGGACCTGATTCTGGTGGTGGGCAGCAAGAACTCCTCCAACTCCAAGCGCCTGCAGGAGATCGGCGCCGAGCTTGGCCGGCCGAGCTACCTGATTGACGATGCGGCGCATCTGCAGGCGGCGTGGTTCGAGGGAATTCGCACCGTTGGTCTCACGGCGGGCGCTTCCGCGCCGGAAGTGCTGGTGCAAGGCGTAATCGAGGGCCTGCGGCAGTTCGGCCAGGTGGAGATCGAGCTGCTGGCCGGTACGCCGGAAGACGTGAAATTCAAATTACCGGCCGAAGTGGCCGAAGTCTAAGGACAGCAAACATGGTTCCGTTAAGTCAGGCCCTTAAAGTTGGCGCCTATGTGGTGAAGCAGCATATCACCGGCGTGAAGCGCTACCCGATGGTGTTGATGCTGGAACCGCTGTTCCGCTGCAACCTGGCGTGCGCGGGTTGCGGCAAGATCGATTACCCCTCGGATATTCTCAACCAGCGGATTTCGGTGGCTGATGCCATCGAGGCCGCGCGCGAATGCCCGGCGCCGATCATCGCCATCGCCGGGGGCGAGCCGCTGCTGCACAGGGAGATGCCGCAGATCGTGGAGGCCTATCTGAAGATGGGCAAATACGTGATTCTCTGCACCAACGCGCTGCTGCTGGAGAAGAAGATCGACCAGTACAAGCCGCATAAAAATTTCTGCTGGGACATTCACCTGGATGGCGACAAGCAGATGCACGATAAATCCGTCGACCAGGACGGGGTTTATGAGCGCGCGATCGAGGCAATCCAGCTCTCCAAGGCCAAGGGCTTCCGCACCAGCATCAACTGCACGCTGTTCGAGGGCGCGGACCCGGACCGGGTCGCGGCATTCCTCGACACCGTCGCGGACATGGACATCGAGGGCGTGATGACCTCGCCGGGCTATGCCTATGAGCGTGCGCCCGACCAGGAACACTTCCTCAACCGCACCCGCACCAAGGAATTGTTCCGGGCCATCTTCAAGCGCGGCGTCGAGAGCAAGAAGCGCGGCAAGAAGTGGAAATTTACCCAGAGCCCGCTGTTTCTGGACTTTTTGGCCGGCAACCAGAGCTATGCCTGCACCCCCTGGGGCAACCCGACGCGCAATGTGTTCGGCTGGCAGCGCCCCTGCTACCTGCTGGGCGAAGGCTATGCCAAAACCTACAAGGAGCTGATGGAGAGCACCGACTGGGATAAATACGGCGTCGGCAATTACGAGAAATGCTCCGATTGCATGGTGCATTCCGGTTTTGAGGCGACCGCGGTGATGGATTCAGTGAAAAAGCCCTGGAAGCTGGCGGCGCTGGCGATCAAGGGCATGAAGCTGGATGGCGCCATGGCGCAGGACATTCCGCTGGACAAGGCGCGCAAGGCCGAGTTCGTGTTCTCCAAGCATGTGGAGACGAAAATGGCCGAAATTGACGCGAAAAAGGCCGCGCGGGTCGCGGCCGAGTAAGGTTCGGGGCGGGCGATGACGAAAGCCATCGCCCATCTGAGCGCCGCCGACCCTGTTTTAGGCGCGCATATCGCGCGTATCGGGCGGATCAAACGCGATCCGCCCCTGTTTTCCGAGCCCTACCCTGCCCTGCTCTCCGCCGTGGCGCACCAGCAACTCCACGCCCGTGCCGCCGAGGCCATTCTGGGCAGGTTGAAAGCGCTTAGTGGCGGACCCCTGCCATCCCCCGCCGCGATGCTGGCCCTGCCCGATGACGCGCTGCGCGGCTGCGGGTTCTCCGCCAGCAAAATGGCGGCACTGCGCGACATTGCCGCCAAAGCGGCCGATGGCACCATCCCCTCGCGCGCCCGCGCGCTGCGCCTGACCGATTCCAAGCTGATCGCGCGGCTCACGGTCATTCGCGGCGTCGGGCAATGGACCGTGGAAATGCTGCTGATCTTCACCCTGCGCCGGCCGGATGTGCTGCCGGTGGATGATTTTGGCGTGCGCGAGGGTTTCCGGCTGCTGCATGGGCTGGCGGCGCAACCCAAGCCGAAGGAGCTGGCGCGCATCGGGCAGATCTGGGCGCCATATCGCTCAACGGCGGCGCTGTATCTGTGGCGGGCGGCGGATCTGGCCAAGCCAGAGGCCAAATAAAAACGGCGCCCGAAGGCGCCGTTTTCAGTGTCAGTGCTGTAAAATCAGGCGCTCTTCGCCATGATCTCGTCCGCGATGTTGCGCGGCACGGGGTCGTAGTGATGGAACTGCATGGTGAAGGACGCGCGGCCCTTGGTCATGGAGCGCAGGTGCGAGATGTAGCCGAACATTTCCTTCAACGGCACATGCGCGCGCACGATGATGGTGGAGCCCGAGGACTCCTGGTTCTGGATCATGCCGCGGCGGCGGTTCAAGTCGCCCACCACATCGCCCACATGGTCCTGCGGGGTGGTGATTTCGACATCCATGATCGGCTCAAGGATGATCGGGCTGGCTTTCTTCATGCCTTCGCGGAAGCAGGCCTTGGCAGCGATTTCGAATGCCAGGGCGCTCGAGTCAACGTCATGGTACTTACCGTCAACCAGGGTGTACTTGAAGTCCACCGTGGGGAAGCCCGCGAGCACGCCGGTTTCGGCCTGGTTGCGGATGCCTTTTTCCACCGCCGGGATGTATTCCTTCGGCACCGTACCGCCGACAACCTTGTTCTCGAACAGAACGCCCTCGTTGCGCTCCTGCGGCTCGAACACGATCTTGACTTCGGCGTACTGGCCCGACCCGCCGGACTGCTTCTTGTGGGTATAGGTCTCGGTATGCGCCTTGGAGATCGTCTCACGATACGCCACCTGGGGCGCGCCGATGTTCGCATCCACGCCGTATTCGCGGCGCAGACGGTCAATGATGATTTCCAGATGCAGCTCGCCCATGCCGGAGAGAATGGTCTGGCCGGTTTCCTGGTCGGTCTTCAGGCGCAGGCTCGGGTCTTCACCCGCCAGCTTCTGCAGGCCGAGGGTCATCTTCTCGATGCCTTCCTTGGTCTTCGGCTCGACGGAAATGTCGATCACCGGAACCGGGAACGCCATGCGCTCCAGCACCACCGGGTCCTCGGCGGCGGCCAGGGTGTCACCCGTGCCGGTATCCTTCAGCCCGACGAAGGCGGCGATGTCGCCCGCGTGCACTTCCTTGATTTCCGCGCGCTTGTCAGCGTGCATCTGGAACATGCGGCCAATGCGCTCGCGGTGGCCCTTGGTGGTGTTCATCACCGTGTCGGAGGACTTCAACGTGCCGGAATACACGCGCACGAAGGTCAGCGTGCCGTATTTGTCGTTGATGATCTTGAACGCGAGGCCGGAGAACGGGGCGTTCGGGTCAGCCTTGATGCGGCGCGCGTTGGGGTCGTCCTCCTGGCCTTCTTCCGGGGCGACGCGGATGCCGGGAACGTCCACCGGGCTCGGCAGATAGTCGAGCACGGCATCCAGCAGCGGCTGCACGCCCTTGTTCTTGAAGGCGGTGCCGCACAGTACGGGGCGGAAGGCGCCGGTGATGGTGCCGGCCTTGATGCAGCGCTTCAGGGTCTCGATGGAGACATCGCCCTTGTCGAAATACTCTTCCATCGCCGCGGTATCGACCGAGAGCGCGGTATCCAGCAGGAGCTGGCGGTATTCATCGGCCTGGGCCTTGAGGTTCTCGGGGATTTCCTCGTCATGGAACTTCGCGCCCAGCTCGCCGCCTTCCCAGATGATCGCCTTCATCTCGATCAGGTCGACCACGCCGAGGAAACCATCCTCAATGCCGATGGGGAGCTGCAGGGGCAGCGCAATGATGTCCAGCTTCTCCTTCAGCGTGGCGAAGGCGCGGAAGAAATCAGCGCCGGTACGGTCCAGCTTGTTGATAAAGATGATGCGCGGCACGTTATAACGGTCCGCCAGGCGCCAGTTGGTCTCGGACTGCGGCTGCACGCCGGCCACGCCCTCGATGATGAAGATGGCGCCGTCGAGCACGCGCAAGCTGCGGTTGACTTCGATGTTGAAGTCAATGTGGCCGGGGGTGTCGATGATGTTGATGCGGTGGTCTTTCCACTCGCAGGTCACAGCCGCGGAGGTGATGGTGATGCCGCGCTCACGCTCCTGGTCCATGTAATCGGTCGTGGTATTGCCGTCATGCACCTCGCCGATTTTGTGCGACACGCCGGTGTAATACAAAATCCGCTCGGTTGTGGTGGTTTTGCCGGCATCAATATGCGCGGTGATCCCGATATTGCGGATCTTGCCAAGGTCGAAATCAGCCATCAAAGCCTCCACGGGCGAGGAAAAAACAAAAGGGTACGGCGCCACTCATCGAGCAGCGCGCGCTGCCCGGCTTTTGCGGCAGCGCGCGCCGTTTGGCAACCCCGTTACCTGCATGGCGCGCCCTATATTATAAGAGCCTGGGTTATTTCGCGCCGCAAGGCGAAGGCGGGATGCTCAGATGCGTCAACTTCGCGGTCATCACGAAGTCTCCGAAGTCGAGGCTCATGTCATCGGCCACGCCATCCGCGAAATAGCGCATCTGGCTGCGGAAATCGGGGTTTTCATCGTCGTTTTTGCGCTCGTAGAAGGCGATGTCCACATCGGCGCTCGCCAGGGCGGCCAGCGCCGGGTAGGGGTTTGGCATGGGGCCGTGATGGCCCAGAATGGCGACGAAGGTAGCCTGGGCGCCGTCGGCCGTGGTGCCGTCGAACAGGGTGGGCGAGATGAATTTGGCCCCCGCCGCGCTTGCGGCCAGCAGCGCCTCGGTATGGGCCATGGGGAAGAGCGTGCCCGGCGGCATCCGCAGCGTGGTGTTGGCCGGCGTGGTGTAGGCGATGATGCCCGAGCCGTCCGCCGCGGTATGGGTGGCGGTTCCGGCATCGTCGATCTGCTCTTTGCCGCCGTTGTCGCGCTCGCGCAGGGTGAAGGTGAAGGTTTTGCCGTCCTTGCTCTCCCAGGTGATGTAGTCGGTGACGGTCTTGGTCAACGAACCATCGACGCCGCGCACCAGCAGGGTCATGTGCTGGGTGGTGGCCCAGCCGGTGCAACCGTCCACCACATCGAAGCTCAGCTGCCCGGTGGCGCCGGTGATGTCGTGGCTGCGGACCTTGGAAAGCTCAAGGGTGTAGAGCGCATGCTGGCCGGTGAGGCCATCCGCGGCGCGGGCAAGGGCGGGCGTGAGGCTGGAGGTGAGCAGGCAGAGGAGGGCGAGGGTGCGTTTCATGAGGGCATAATGACGTGTCGCCGTGGGGCGTCAAACACGTCCGCGCCCCCTGCCCTTGCGCAACGCCGGATCATAGCCGCCGCCACCCGGCCCCATCGGCACCGGGCCGCGGTTTTTGGGCGCGCGCGGCGGCGGGGGCGGCGGGGCGATGCCCAGAACCAGGGCTTCCAGGCGCTTGATCTCGTCGCGCAGGCGGGCCGCTTCCTCGAATTCCAGGTCGCCTGCGGCCTTGCGCATGCGGGTCTCCAGCGTGGCGATGGTGGCGCCCAGGTCCTTGCCGACGAACTCGTCGAGGCTGGAGTCTTTCACCGGCGAGACGGTGACGTAATCCTGCTCGAACACCGAATGGATGACCTCGCCGATGTTCTTGCGGATGCTCTGCGGGGTGATGCCGTGCGCTTCGTTCCAGGCGGTCTGCTTGGCGCGGCGGCGCGCGGTTTCGTCCAGCGCCTGTTTCAGGCTGCGGGTCATGGTGTCGGCATAGAGGATCACGCGGCCATCCACATTGCGCGCGGCGCGGCCGATGGTCTGCACCAGCGAGGTGACGGAGCGCAAAAAACCTTCCTTGTCGGCGTCGAGAATCGCGACCAGCATGCACTCGGGAATATCCAGCCCCTCGCGCAGCAGGTTGATGCCGACCAGAACATCATAGGCGCCAAGCCGGAGATCGCGGATGATCTCGATGCGCTCCAGCGTGTCGATATCGGAATGCAGGTAGCGCACGCGCACGCCCTGCTCGGTGAGATATTCGGTGAGGTCCTCGGCCATCCGCTTGGTCAGCGTGGTGACCAGAACCCGCCCGCCCAGGGCGGATACCTTCTTGCATTCGCCCAGCAGATCATCAACCTGATGCTCCACGGGGCGGATTTCCGTCACCGGGTCCACCAGGCCGGTGGGGCGGATGATCTGCTCGGCGAACACCCCTTGCGTGCGCTCCAGCTCCCACGGCCCCGGCGTGGCCGAGACGAACACCGACTGCGGGCGGAATTTTTCCCATTCCTCGAATTTGAGCGGGCGGTTGTCCATGCAGCTGGGCAGGCGGAAACCGTAATCGGCCAGGGTGGATTTGCGCGAGAAATCGCCTTTGAACATGCCGCCGATCTGCGGCACGGTGACATGGGATTCATCGACCACCAGCAGCGCGTTCTCGGGCAGGTATTCAAACAACGTCGGCGGCGGCTCGCCAGGGTTGCGGCCCGAGAGGTAGCGCGAGTAATTCTCAATTCCCTTGCAGGCGCCTGTAGTTTCCATCATTTCGATATCGAACGTGGTGCGCTGTTGCAGCCGTTCGGCTTCCAGCAGCTTGCCATCCGCGACGAACTCGTCCAGCCGGTCCTTCAGCTCGCGCTTGATACGGGTGATCGCCTGGGTGAGCGTGGGGCGCGGGGTGACATAATGGCTGTTGGCATAGATGCTGATGTTCTCCAAAACCGCCGTCTGCTCGCCGGTCAGCGGGTCGAACTCGGAGATTTTCTCGATCTCGTCACCAAATAACGTAACCCGCCAGGCGCGGTCCTCATACTGGCTGGGGAAAATATCCACCACCTCGCCGCGCAGGCGGAACGAGCCGCGCGCGAAGGCAACGTCGTTGCGGCGGTACTGCAGATCCACCAGCGCCTTGGCCAATGTGTCGCGGTCAATGCTGCCGCCGGTCTCCAGCCGCACCACCATCTTGGAATAGGTCTCGACCGAGCCGATGCCATAGATGCAGGAAACAGAAGCAACAATCACCACGTCCGCGCGTTCCAGCAGCGCCTGTGTGGCGGCGTGGCGCATACGGTCGATCGTCTCATTAATGGCGGAGTCTTTTTCGATATAGGTGTCCGAGCGCGGGACGTAGGCTTCGGGCTGGTAATAATCGTAATACGAGACGAAATATTCCACCGCATTGTCGGGGAAGAAGGATTTCATCTCCGCGTACAACTGCGCCGCCAGGGTTTTGTTGGGCGCCAGCACCAAAGTCGGGCGCTGGATGCGCTCGATCACCTTGGCCATGGTGAAGGTTTTGCCCGAGCCGGTGACACCGAGGAGAACCTGGTCGCGCTCCCCCTGCGCGATACCGGCCACCAGCTGCGCGATGGCGGCGGGCTGGTCGCCGCTGGGCTCGAATTCGGAGACCACCCGCAGCGGCTTCAGCGGCGCGCGCGGCGATGGCTTCTCGGGGATGAAAGTGACAGGGGCGGTGGCTGAAAAGGCGGACATGGCGCAGTATATGGCCCGCGCACCAGGCAATGGAAGGGGCGGCGGCTGGCGCCGCCCGCAGAGGATTAAGCCTATTTCTTGAAGAGTGTCTTCATTTCGTTCATGGCCTCGGAGAAGCGGTGGTTGAGCTTCTCCATGGCCTCGGAATTCGCCTTCTGGATCAAATCGCCCAGCTCACGGGTGTTGGAAACCGCGTTCTCATACGCCTGCTTCAGCAGGTCAGCCTGCTTGGCGGCGCGGGCCGCGGGCGCATCGCTCACGGAGATATCCTTCAGCGTCTCGGTCAGGCCGCTCATGGTGGATTGCATGATCTCCATGTGCCGGCGGGCGACGGCCTGCGCGCCTTCGAGCGCCACCCGGTTGGCTTCCGACAGTGCCTCCAAATTGCGCTTATGCGCTGCCAGCACAGCTTCCATATCGGGCAGCGCCGGGGTCTTGATCTCTTTAAAGAACTTGGTGAAATCAAAGTCCTTCATCGCGGTGGGCAAGGTGAAAGCGGAATCTGTTTGCTTGGAAGTCGGTTTTTCAGCCATGGATCATATCCTTTTCACGTTGGCGGCAGACCGGAGCCCCGGCCTGCGTCACGCTAGCCCAGAAGCCACCTGGGGGGAAGGCAAATCCGTTGCAAAAGCGGCGGGCGGCGCGGCGGTAAAACGCAAGGCCAGGGCGTCCGCCTGGGCCAGCGCCTTGTCCACCGCGGCCATGGTCGCCGCCAGATCCGGCGTTTCATCACGCAGCCAGGCGCGCGCGCCGTAACCCCAGACCAGCGCCAGGCCGCGCTTGCGTACCTCCCCGCGCAGACCCGTGGCGCAGACGCCCGCAGCCTCCAGCAGCCACCCCATGGACTCCACCGTGGCATGGGCCAGGCAAAGCCCCAGCGGCGGCGCGGCAGGCAGGAATCGCAGCAGCGCCACCACCCCCTCGCGGTGCAGCTGCAAAAAGTCGAACCGGCGCAGCAGCGTGTCAAACAGCCGGTCGCGCACGGTGCCTTCCGCCAGGGCGCCCTGCAACGCATGGCAATCGGCCATCTCGCCAAACTTGCGTAACACCGCGCCGCAGGAGCCAAAGCGCGCCCGCGCCGTGCCCAGGTCCAGCCCCGCGCGCAACGCCGCCGCCGCAGGGGAGACCTTGCGCCACCCGTCCTGCGCCCCCAGGGCGAACGCCGCGCTTACCAGCGCCTGGTCGAAATCCGTATCGGTCATGGCTAGCCAGCCTCGGCCAGGCCGTTGCGGAACATCTCCGCCAGCCCGAGGTAATGCGGCACGGTTTCATCCCAGCTGGCGCGCTCGGCGCTGGTCATCACGCGCGAGAGTTTGGCGGGGCTGCCGATCCAGAGTTCCTGCGCGCCGATGCGCTTACCCGGGCCGAGCAGGCCGCGCGCGCCCAGCAGCCCAGCCTCCTCGACCACCGCGCCGTCGAGCACGGTGGCGCCCATGCCGATGAATGCGCGATTGTGCAATTTGCAGGCATGCACGATGGCGCCGTGGCCAATGGTCACATCCTCGCCAATGTCGGTGAGGTATTCGCCATGGTCAACATGGATGACCGTGCCATCCTGAATGTTGCTGCGGGCGCCGACGATGATGGGGTTGGTGTCGGCGCGCAGCACACAGTTGAACCAGATGTTGGCGCCGGGGCCAACGCGCACGTCGCCGATCAGCACGGCGGTCGGGGCGATCCAGGCGGTGGGATGAATCCGGGGAGCGACGCCGCCCAGGGCGTAGAGCAAGCCCGAGGGTTTGGGGGAAATATAGGATTCGGGCATCAGCTGTCTCCGAGCATGAGTTTGAGGTTCTGCACGGCGGCGCCGGAGGCGCCTTTGCCGAGATTGTCGAGCCGCGCGATGAGCACCGCCTGCTCGAAAGCGCCGTTGGCGCAAACGAAGATTTCAAGCTGATTGGTATCGTTCAGGGCGTCGGGCTCCAGCGTGCCGCCGTAAATTCCGGGATGGGTGATGATATCGGGCGCGTGGTCGTAATGCTCGCGATATGCCTCGGAAATTTCATACGCGGTGGGGGTGCCTGGAAGCTGGTCCAGGAACAGCGGAATGCATACCAGCATGCCCTGCGCGAAATGCCCGACCGAGGGAACGAACAAAGGCCGGCGCGAAAGGCCGGAGAGCACCATGATCTCAGGAATGTGTTTATGCGCCAGCCCCAGGCCGTAAAGCTCAAACGCGGGGCCGTTGGTGGCCTCGTGCGAGGCGATCATCGCCTTGCCGCCACCCGAATACCCCGAGACGGCGTTGATGCTCAAATGCTGGCCGTGCGGCAGCAACCCCGCCTGGATGAGCGGGTGCAGCAGCGCGATGGCGCCGGTGGCGTAGCAGCCGGGGTTGGCGACCCTGGTGGCGGCGGCGATTTTGCCCGGCTGGGCGGCATCCAGCTCCGCAAAGCCGTATACCCAGCCAGGGGCAATCCGGTGCGCGGTGCTCGCGTCCAGGATTCGCGCGCCGGGCGGGGCCAGCGCCACCGCCTCGCGCGCCGCCTCATCGGGCAGGCAAAGTATGGTGACATCGGCCCCGGCCATGGCCTCGGCGCGGGCCTTTGGCTCCTTGCGGTGAGCCTCCTCCAAGGTGATCAGTTCTATGCCCGGCATGCCGCGCAGCCGTTGCGCGATGCCCAGACCCGTGGTGCCGGCTTGTCCGTCGATAAAAATACGTGCGCTCATAACCTTCTCTTATCATGGCGTTGCCGCTGTGCTAGGCGGGCGCGTACTAATAACAGGAAACTTTACGCATGTCAGAATCCGCTCCTCAGGCCCAGCCGCCTCTCACCCTCAACATCCAGTACACGAAGGATCTTTCCTTCGAGGTGCCGAACGCGCCCGCGATTTATACCCAGCTGCGCGCCGCCCCGGCCGTGAGCATCAACCTGGATGTGCAGGTCAAGCGCATTCAGGAGGGTCAGGACGTGTTCGAGGTCGCGTTGGCGATTCGCGCCGAGGGCAGCATTGCCCAGGCCCCCAATGGCGCCACCGAGGAGAAGCCGGTGATCGTGTTCCTCGCGGACCTGGTGTATGCTGGCGTGTTCACGCTGCATGAAATCCCGGAAAACCAGCAGGAGCCTGTGCTGCTGGTGGAATGCCCGCGCCTGCTCTTCCCCTTCGCGCGCAACATCCTGGCCGACATCACCCGCGACGGCAGCTTCCCGCCGGTGATGCTCGGGCCGATCGACTTCGTCGGGCTATGGCATTCCCGCCGCGGCCACGCCGCCGCCGCCGCGAACGCCGAGACCACGCAGACACATTAGAGTCTGATCGTTTGAGGTTGACGCGCGCCAGCGTGACAACCGAAAGCGTGAATCAGCCTCTTATCAAAGAGCCTGATCGTTTGAGGTTGCGCGCGCGAGCGTGGCAACCGAAAACGTGAATCAGCCTCTTATCAAAGAGTCTGATCGTTTGAGGTTGACGCGCGCCAGCGTGGCAACCGAAAGCGTGAATCAGCCTCTTATCAAAGAGCCTGATCGTTTGAGGTTGGCGCGCGCCAGCGTGGCAACCGAAAGCGTGAATCAGCCTTTTGGCAAAGAGTCACCGCGGGCGGGGGCGCTCTTGCGTCAACCCAAACCTATCGCACTCTAGAAAGCTCCGGCGGACAAGCCCGAACGGCGCGCCTCAGGGTGCGCCGTTTTTATTTGGGCCGCTACACGGGGATGAAAATCTTCTTCTTCACGCCAGGGCGCTTACCCCCCAGGCCATGCATGAATTCCACCACCGCATCGGTATTCCAGTTCGCAGCCCCATCGAGCCGCGCCACCAGCTGGCCGGCGGCATTGATGACGATGGTAACAGGAATGCCGTCCGTATTCAGCACATTCATATTATCGCCGTTGGGGTCGAGCAGGATGGGCAGATCCGTGATGCCGTGGCTGGCATAAAACGGCGCCACCGCGGCAGCACCCTCCAGATCGATCGACACGGGGAGAATCAGCGTGCCGCTGGCCTTCAGCCTGGGCGCCAACACGGCGAAGGTGGGCAGCTCCGCGACGCACGGGCCGCACCATGTCGCCCACAGGTTCACCAGCAGCGGGTGCCCGGCGTAATCCGCCAGCGTGAGGCGTTTGCCCTTGGCGTTGGTGAACACCATCGGCGGCGCGGTAACGGGGGCCATCCGGGTCATCGCCGCCGCGGCATCCGGCAGGTCCGATTCCGCGATCTGGGCGGCGGAAGATTTGCCCCAGCCCGCGGCGGCGGCTAGACCAGCGGCGGCGGCGATAATGGATCGCCGGGACATCAACAATGGACGAACGGGTTTGACGGACAACAGCGAGACTCCAACGACCGGGAAACTGCAATGGGGTGGCCGGTTTGGTGCCGGACCCGCCGCCGTGATGCAAGCGATTAATGTATCCATCGGGTTTGACTCCCGTTTATGGGCCGAGGATATCGCCGGCAGCCGCGCGCATGCGGCCATGCTCGGCGCGCAAAAAATCCTGACTCATGAGGATGTTGCCGCCATTGACGCCGGTCTGGCGGAGATCGCCGCCGAGATCAGGGCCGGAACATTTAAATTTTCGGACACGCTGGAGGACATCCACACCAACGTGGAGGTGCGGCTGACCGAGCGCATCGGCGAGGCGGCGCGCCGCCTGCATACCGGGCGCAGCCGTAATGACCAGGTGGCGACGGATTTGCGCCTCTGGGTGCGCCGCGCGATCGACGATGTAAGCGCGCAGGTAAAAGATTTAATGCTGGCGCTGGCCACGCGCGCGGCGGAGCACGCAGGCAGCGTGATGCCGGGTTTCACGCATCTGCAAACGGCGCAGCCGGTCACCTTTGGGCACCATCTGCTGGCCTATGTGGAAATGCTGGCGCGTGACGCGGGCCGGCTCGAGGATACCCGCCGCCGCCTGAACGAATGCCCGCTGGGCGCCGCGGCGCTGGCGGGAACTTCCTTCCCGATTGACCGTTTCGCGACCGCCGCGGCGCTGGGCTTCGAACGGCCAACCGCCAATTCGCTCGATTCGGTCTCCGACCGCGATTTCGCGCTGGAGTATCTCTCCGCGCTCTCCATTTTGGCGATGCATCTCTCGCGTTTCGCCGAGGAGATCATCATCTGGTGTTCCTCGCCCTACCGGCTGATCTCGCTCTCCGATGCCTTCACCACCGGCTCCTCGATCATGCCGCAGAAGCGCAACCCGGACGCCGCCGAGCTGACACGGGCCAAGACCGGGCGCATTTTTGGCCATCTGCTGGGGCTGCTGACCGTGATGAAAGGCCTGCCGATGGCCTATGCGAAGGACATGCAGGAGGACAAGGAGCCGGTGTTCGGCGCGAGCGAGGCCATCTCGCTCTGCCTCGCCGCCACCGCCGGGATGGTGCGCGACCTGAAGGCCGATACCGCGCGCATGGCCGAGCTGGCGGGCTCGGGCTTCTCCACCGCGACCGACCTCGCCGACTGGCTGGTGCGGGTGCTGAAAATGCCCTTCCGCGATGCCCACCATGTGACCGGGCAGATCGTCCGGCTGGCGGAAGCCCGGGGCGTGGATATCGCGCAACTCACGCTCGAGGAGATGCGCTCGGCCGAGCCGCGTATCACGGCGGAGATTTTTGATGTGCTGACCGTCGAGGCCTCGGTGGCCTCGCGCGTGAGTTATGGCGGAACGGCGCCTGCGAATGTGAGCGCGCAGGCGGCAAAATGGCTGGAACAACTTTCATGAAGCGAATCACAGTGGCTTTGATGCTTTGTCTGGCGCTCACCGCCTGCGGGCGGCGGGGCGAGCCCTCCCCGCCCGGCCCGGCGGCGGCTGTGACCTACCCGCACGTCTACCCGGCGCAATAACCATGGCCGATGCAACACAAGCAGCGGGCCTGCAGGAGCTTCTGGCCGCGCGCCCGGCCCTTTCCATGCACGCGCGCGAAGGGCTGTGCTTTGAGGGCGTGGCCCTGAACGCCATCGCCGATGCGCACGGCACCCCGGTATGGGTTTACGGCGCGGGGAGCATGCGCGCGCGCTACGCCGCGCTGACCGCAGCGCTGGAAGCGCAACAGCTGGACGTGCATGTGCATTACGCGGTGAAGGCCAACGACCATCTGGCCGTGCTCAACATTTTCCGCCACCTGGGCGCGGGGGCCGATGTTGTTAGCCTCGGCGAGTTTCTGCGCACCCAGCGCGCCGGAATCGCCGCCGCCGATGTGGTGTATTCAGGCGTCGGCAAGGCGCCGGTGGAGCTGGCCGAGGCGCTGGGCGCGGGGATCGGGCAGATCAACGTCGAGAGCGCCGAGGAGCTGGAGATGATCTCGGCCATCGCCGGGCGGATGGGCCGCACCGCAAAGGTGGTGCTGCGCATGAACCCGGATGTGGACGCGGGCACGCATGAGAAGATCACCACCGGCCTCGCCGACAATAAATTCGGCATCGCCGCGCAGGACATTCCCGCCCTCTACGCGCGCGCGGCAAACCTGCCGGGGGTGGCGCCGGTGGGCATCGCGCTGCACATCGGCAGCCAGATCCTCTCGCCAGCGCCATATGCCGAAGCTTACGCCAAGGCCGCCGCCATGGTGCGCACATTGCGCGCGGCCGGGCTTGCGGTCTCCGTGCTCGACCTCGGCGGCGGCCTGGGGATCGGCTATGGCGATGAACCCGGCATGCCGCTGGCCGCCTTCGCCGCCGCCGTGCGGCGCGAGGTCGGCGGGCTTGGCGTGCGGTTGCTGCTGGAGCCGGGGCGTTATCTGGTCGGCCCGGCGGGGCTGCTGCTGAGCAGCGTGATCCTGGAAAAACAGGCCGGGGACAAGCGCTTCATCGTGCTGGACGCGGCGATGAACGATCTGATGCGCCCTGCCCTCTACGAAGCCTGGCACGGCATTCTGCCGCTGAGCGCGGCGCATCTGCAAAATCCGGTCTCACCGGCCGATGTCGTGGGCCCGGTGTGCGAAACCGCGGATTGCTTCGCCAAGGACCGGCCGATGCCCGCAATGGGGCCGGGCGCGCGCGTGGCGATATTGGATGCGGGGGCCTACGGCGCGGTGATGAGCAGCACATACAACGCCCGCCCGCGCGCCGCCGCCGTGTTGGTGGACGGCGGGCGCTTCCACCTCATCACCCCCCGCCAGACCATTGCCCAGCTCTGGGCCGATGAGGCCGTACCCGCCTGAACGGCGGGGTTTTAGCGCGCGTCCTGCTCAGAACGAGTTCAGGATGCGCTGAAAGAACCCCGGTTTCACGTTCGAGTCCTGCGGGGTGGCGCCGGTGGTCACCGGCTGGCCCAAGGCCTCGTTCTCCTGCAAACGGCGCTGCTCGGCCGCGGCATCCACCGTTGGCGCGGGCACCGGGCCGCTGCCGGTCAGCTTGGCGACAAAGCCGGGCGGCTTGCTGGCGATCAGCGCATTCTGGTTCACCTGCGCGCGGATACCGGGGGTAGGCGCCGGGCCGGCCTGCTCCAGCAGCGCCTGTTCGCCAGGGCTCTGGGTGGTGGGGGCGGAGGTCAGCGCATTCGCGGTATCCAGCGCATCAGCGCCCTGCTGTGCCGCGTTAACCTGCTGGGGGCGCGGTTCGCCGGGGTTTGGCGTGGGCAGCACGCCCAGCTCCGGCGGCAGGGAGAGCGGCGGCTGCGTGCCAACCTGGAAGGCATCGGGCGGGTTGGCTTCCAGCCCGAACGTCTTCTTCATATTGTTGCTACAGCCCGAGAGGACGATGGCAAGGGTAATGGCGCAGGCGGCGGGGATTTTGATTCTCATGGCCTCTTCCTATCGCCGCGCGCCGTTCGGGGCAACTGGCTTGCGCTGAAACAGGCTGTCCAGCATCAGCGCCGCAACCCCGCAGACGATGGCGGCATCTCCCACATTGAACACATACCAGGACCAGCCGCCAATATGCGCCTGGATGAAATCCACCACCGCGCCGTAATGTAAACGGTCCGCCACATTGCCGATCGCCCCGCCGGCAATAGCGCCAACCGCCAGGCTGGTGAGCCAGCTTTTGCTCCGCCACAGCCAGACCAGCAGGCTGAGAATCACCGCGCTGGCGACGGTGGCCAGCAACGCTTTGGCCCCCGCCCCCGCGAACATGCCAAAGGTGATGCCGTGGTTCCATACCAGCACGAAGTTGAGCACCGGCAGCAGCACGAGGATGTGCCCGTCGGTCAGATGCGCGCCATGCAGCACCCAGTATTTACTGCCCTGATCCGCCGCGAGCACCAAAGCGGCAAGGGAAAATCCGGCGATCCGCTTATTCACGCGACAGCCTCGCAGCAACGCACGCACAACGTGGGATGGCTGGCATTGCCGCCCACTTCCGGTAGAATTTTCCAGCAACGTTCGCATTTGGCGCCGGAGGCGAGCAAGGGAAGCTCCATGCTTTCATCCGATTCTTGAGTCTGCGCTGACAGCTCAACCTGCGAGACGATGACAACATCGGCCCATTCCCCGGCGGACAGCCCGAACGACCATTTGCTGGGGATGCTCAAGGCGATTTGCAACGACGAACCCACCTTCTTCTCGCGCCGCATCTGTTCGATCGCATTGGTGAAATTCGCCCGCACGGCGCGGATCTTATCCTGCCATCTCTCCGCCAGCGCGTCGTTGCGCCAGGTATCGGGCACTTCGGGGAACAATGTGGTATGCACCGACGTCTGCGCGCCAAAGCGCGTGACCCACGCCTCCTCCGCGGTGAAGGGCAGCGCGGGCGCCAGCCAGGCCGTGAGGCAGCGGTGCAGAATATCCAAAAAGCTGCGGCAGGCGCGGCGTTTT